>CBDVBL010000179.1:0-4986 GCA_965372205.1 uncultured bacterium | reverse complement strand
GAAAGCACCACAGATATACCACTCAGTGTTGTCGTATTGTTGTCGCGGGGAAAAATGCTCCTAACGTCCAAAAGTCCAGACGGCCTGAAACCGACAAATCTTTCCTTATTCCGAAACCGAACTCTTGCCGATCTTCTTCTTCGACCTGAGCGACGGGATGACTGGCAGTCTATCTCCACGGGCTAGGCCTAATCTTAGCGAACCCGGGCAATCCTCACATCCGGAAGCGGTGCCCGTACCTCTGTAAGCCGCTATCTCGGTGACCACATCGCCAAGCTCGAATGGGACACAATTACCGTTGGGGTCGGCCGTAGGGGAAAAGTTATCCCCATGCGGCGGGCAGGAGCATTCATATGGCGGTACTACCGAACCTCTATACATGCCGATCATGGCAATGACGTCCGGAAGCGTTGCAGGTTCACCGTTATGGTCGCAATCGCCGGGGATATAGACGCAGCCTGACAGCATAGTTACATCTAATATCGTGGTTTCTTCAGGAGCGACAATCACCCCGGTAACGGTGGTGTCTCTAAAGGCGGGATGGGAAAACGAAATATCGTATAAACCAGCGACAAGGCCCGCGAGATGATATTCCCCATTATCATTAGTGTAGTCGGATACACCAGAGCCAATCGCAATAACACCTACGCCTTCTATCGGAATAGCAAAATAATCAGTTACAGTACCGGCAATACCCCCAGGATTCTCGGAAAATTGAACGTAATCCAGATTCGACGGTAGGGATTCAACATTCCAGTCTATATCGGAAAAGGCTGCTGTTACATAATACCAATATATACTCTGGTCTGGTGAAGGATAATCAGAATATGTTGTATCCGAAACGGGCGAGGAGTTTAACTTCGCAAATTCGCCGTCTTGCCAAGGTGAACGATAAATATTAAAACCATCCAAGTTTTCGTGATTGATGTTATGCCAAATAAGAAGAACATCATTACCATCGACTTGGTGTACTTCCAAGCTCTCAGGTATAGGGCAACGATTCATGCTGAAATCGATGCCGGTCGTCGTAGTATTCAACTCAACATTTACCCCCTCATATGTTATTGGGAAATAACCGTTGGTCTCAGCAACCACATCATGCGTCCCGGGTGGTACTTCTCTGATCCAATAGTCACCAGACTGAGGAGTGATACGATATTGACCTGAGGATATCGACACCCTCACACCTTGATTAAATCCGAAATTGGACAGATCAACATTCCCGCTGACGGCTCCACGGCCTGTATTGGTCGTAATCCTAATAGCGCGGTTGCTTGTTAAAGTTGCCGCTCCGGGCGTGTAACTATTGTCGAATGTATATTCGATGCCCCGTAACTGATCATAACTTTCAAAGCCAACCGAGGAATAGAGCTCTCCTGAGTCATTATTGTATATCGTATGGTATTGGTAATAGATCTCGGCATCCCCTGTTATGGTCGGATAATAGGCGGGATCTGTGATGATCATCTCAAAAGTCTCGGTGGAACCGGTATTCCTGTGACTCATGTGATACCATTCGATAACGAACCGATGGTTGTCTACATCGTGCCACTTGTAAACTCCATAGGTGCTGCCGCTGTAAGAAAGATCATCCCAAAATGGCGAGATCTGCCCGCGGGCATTACCTGGATCAGGAATCGGCCAGTTGTAAAAATTATACCAGTAAGTACCGCCCATATCGTATGGCGCGGTATCGACGGCAACGAATCCGTTGGTGCAGACAATAATATCGCTATATGTCTCACCGTAATAGGAAAGATTGAAGGGCAGATTAACCAGGACAGAATAATCGTCGTTATTGCTGAAATTCAGGCGCGTGCCCTGACCTCCGAGGTTCGGTACGATTTCCACCCAGTCATAGGTGGGATGCGAGTTGTAGTCGATATCGGTATTGTCATACATGTAATAGCCGTAGGCATCGGGACCGACCGGATCACTTGATAATACGTTGCCGACTGTGACAATAAATGGAATCGTTGATGTGACGCCATTGGATGTAGCTATGTGCAGCACAATGTTGATGATTCTTCCGTCAAAAGTCCCGGAATGAGAAGAGATTATCATGGGATTCGCAGAGTTGTCTGCTGAACCTCCCTGAGGTATACTGCCGAAGTTGCCATCGGCATCAATAATAGTCGCATAATCATCCAGTGTAGTAATGGTTCCGGTGACATCATCTGCATCTAGAGAACCGACATTTTCCAAAACTAGGATCATCTCTAGAGTTTCTCCCGGATCGAGACGACCATTCCCACCCGGAAATGACACACTACTTATCAGTAATTTCGGAGCAGATACAGGAATTTCAATTAATGATTCCCAAGAGTTTTCCTCCTCATCAACTACTGTCAGCATAATTCTTCCTCGTCTGCCATCAGGAGCGGAATCATCTATCCGTAATATAAATGGTTCACTATTAATGATTGATTCTCCTGGGCCTATGTCACCATAAAGACGCTCGCCTTCATAAACTGTTAAGATCTCATCATCAATAGCCATCAAATTGGCGACAGTATTCCGGGAAGTTCCTACATTGCCAAAGTTCTTCAAACGGACATTGATTTCAATAATTTCACCCGGATTTGCGATACCGTCTCCATTACCTTCGGAATCCCCAATGTCATCATCATCAATAGCTAACGAATCATATCCAACTGCCATCTCGGATTGCTCAAGGAAAACGAATCCTTGGTAAGGGTAAAGATTGTGGCCAGAAACGGTAACGTACATTGTATCAGGAGATTGAGCATCAAACGAAAATATAACATTCCCAGCCTCATCCGTTTTACTACATTCGAATACCTCTTCATTTTCTGCGTGCCCTTTAATCACCGTAACGAAGGCTCCTCCTATTGGAAATCCCTGTGCGTCCGCAACATTGATTTCCAGACTGTTAATACCAAAAGGTAGAGTATCTGGGTGATCAACGTCGATAATTTGAGGGACGATAGTTCTTATCTCCAGCTCCGGATCTCCCAGCATATTGTAGGTGTGAAAATACTTCCGGATTTCACTTTGCCTGTATTGGGGGAACGTGTTGTATTGCTGTATTTTTCCCCTGACAGCAGCGGCTGCAAAATGATAGATGTCTTCGGCAAAGATGCCCCAGTAGTAACCGGTCATTATGGGGTTGTTCCAGCGTGTGTGCGTGCCGCCATCGGTAGAACCGAAGAACGCAGGACCGCCCTTCAGACCGCTGGACAAAGAGCCCATTCTTATCCAGGTTTCGCCAAAGCAGGGATCCGAATAGGAAGAACCGAAGTTGCCGGTACCACAGACGATTGAGGCCATTACTCCGATCTTATTATTATATTGCACCTGATTGAGATTACCGTTGTCGAAACTGGGGTCGTACCATCCGGATGGACCCGCCCAGCCGCGATAACTGACAATGGAAACACCTCTATTCATTGCCTCAAGAGTCTGAGCGGGCCCGGGGTCATAACTATTCCAGGCGAAGGAAGTATCGACCTCCAAAAAACCGTTCGCGAATAGTAGTTCGCGGACCCATAAAACCGTTATCCTCGGTGTTGTAGCATAGATGTTTCCGGCGACCGATAATCCGCGGAGCCAGTAATCGGGATCATCCATGAACGGCTGGCTTTCATAAGTCAGAATCTTGCTTACGGCAACTCGAAGTTGACTCATGTTATCGACGGAAAGACGGCTTACAAAGATATCAGGGAGATAATCATTACCTTCCACCATTGAATATGGATGATCTGATGCATAACCGCTATATGGATAATCTGGGATGCCTGAAAACGAAGTGTTATCTTCATCGCCAACTATCATGACATATTCAGGCGGTACTTCCCAGGTATCATAAGCATTCTCTAAGTAGCTTAATACTTCATATTGTGTGGGGTTGTCCCCGTTAGGGTCTATTTCGCTGGTCGGTGCAATGTGAACGGTGTATCCTTTCTTGTGTTTCCAATCGGCTACAGCTTTAAGAGAATCCACGAAGATATCTTTGGCCAGGATGAGATATCCTCCCCTGCGGACCTCGGTTGTGGCAAAGAATTGATCGAAGTTCGCGATAATAGCTTTATAGATGGGATAGAAACCGTCGGAGAGATATTGACGTCTGTAAGTCTTAGGGTTTACAACATCGCCGCCACCGTATGAAAGTGATACCGAGAGATTATGATAGATCTTCAACTGTTTCCTGACCGGATTATATTGTACCGGGTATAAGTTTATCTTTACAAATCTTAAATCGCGCATGATGACCGGATCTTCCACCTCGGCCAGATCTCCGGGAAAGAATTCGTCGCGATTATAGACAGCCTCATCCAGCGTAAACAGCGAGATTTCAATTCCTGATTCGGGTTGTGAGGGCTGGGACGGTGCAATATTTATATCCTCTATAATTTCATAATTAGAATACTCGACTGCAAAATTGACTCCCGCTTGGTCAGGTACTGCGAGAAATGTAGTCATAACGGGCAAATCCGGCTGCCCGTCTTGGGCGATTTGGCCTGCGAAGATTTGCTCTCCCCCTGGAAGACGGATTTGGTGATATTCTTCACCTTCTATATTGACCATGCTCACTTCGATGGCCTGAATATCCGTATTTATGTGGGTGCTTATCTTGCCATTCTGACTGACCTCAAATCCCGCAACTTCATCCCCAATGTCCGATAAGATTGTCACCGGCTCATTAGCGTCAGCAAAGCTGCTGTAAATACGCACTTGCATGGCTTGGCATCCGCCGGGCGTATAGGAAATAGTCGCTGATATAGGAACCAAAAACGCCAGAACACCAGTCATCAAAATCACCATATTCATTTTCATGGCGAAACCTCCGGTTAATCGGTTTCGATTTATAACTGCCCGGGGGAGGATCGGGCCGGTTCTTAATATAGATGATTCGGGATATGATGGCAAGGGGTTTCCGGGCCGAACAGGATGGCCCAAGACGGTTCGTCTAAACCGGTGTTATGCGAACTCTGGCGGAATGTGAGAGCAAATAAACCGCTGAAA
>CBDVBL010000178.1:0-5005 GCA_965372205.1 uncultured bacterium | reverse complement strand
GGTTACGGATATGTGAAGGAATACGCGGTCGAACGGTATTTCCGGGACGCACGTGTTACGGAGATCTATGAGGGAACATCGGAAGCGCAACGAATGGTAATATTCAGAAGCCTGGGGAAAAAATAGAATGTGGACTAACGACAAACATGAAAAATACAGGGGCAGGGTCAGAGAATTCGCCGAAGGCGAGATCGGGCCGATTACCCAGAAAATAGACCGCGATCAGATTTTCCCCGAGGAACTGGTGAAAAAACTCTGCGATTTCGGTCTCCTCGGCATGGTGGTGGATAAGAAATACGGCGGAACTGAAATCGACATGATGACCTATATTATAGCCGTGGAGGAGGTCTCCCGGGTCTGCGGTTCGACCGGAATCACCCTTGCCGCGCATAATTCTCTCGGCTGCTGGCCCATTTATGCCTTTGGCACTGAAGACCAGAAGAAAAAGTACCTGCCAGAGATTACTACCGGCGGCAAACTCGCCGCCTTCGGATTAACAGAACCGGAAGCCGGATCTGACGCCGGCGGCACCAAGACCTTTGCAGAAAAAGTCGATGGCGGCTATAAAGTCAACGGCACCAAATGCTGGATAACCAATGCCGGCGTTGCCTCGACGTTTGTATTTACAGCCCGAACATCCCATGAGCCGGGCGTTCGTTCTATTTCGTCTTTCGCCATAAAGGCTGGCGTCGAAGGCTTCTCATCGGGCAAAGAGGAAAATAAATTAGGGCTTCGAGGCTCCGATACGAGATTTCTTCATTTCGATGATTGTTTTGTATCAGATGACGGCTTATTAGGCAAGCCTGGCGATGGCTTCAAACAGTTCATGAAGACCCTCGACGGCGGGCGTGTTTCTATCGGGGCCATGGCGCTCGGCCTGGCGCAGGGGGCTTTTGATGTCGCCGTCCGCTACGCTGTAAAGAGAGAGCAATTCGGCAAGCCGATATCTGATTTCCAGGCGATAAGCTTTAAGCTGGCCGATATGGCCACCCAGATTCAGGCTGCGCGACATCTCGTCTACCATGCCGCTTGTCTGAAAGATGAGGGCAAGCATCGCGATACCAAGGAATCGGCGATGGCTCAACTGTTCGCTTCCGAGGTCGGTAACAGGGTAACCTACGAGGCTATCCAGATTCTTGGCGCTGAGGGTTTCGGCGATCGATATCCCGTGGAGAGAATGTACCGCGATGTCAAGCTTTGCGAAATAGGGGAGGGAACCTCTGAGATACAGAGAATAGTTATATCCAGACAGTTATTGAAAGAGATTGAGCAGGGAGAAAAATGAGAGAGTTTCTCGAAATAGGATTGATAATCGGCGTCTGGTTGTTCCTCGTGAAATATCTATTCCCCAAATTGGGCGTCCCTACATGATGTGCCTCTCCTAACCGTCCCGTGGGGAAGGAAAAGCAGGATCGCGAGGATTGATATAGAATTCAAATTTCTTTATGGGAACGAGTGAATATTCGCCCCGGTTATTTGATTTTCATTGTTCGGCTAAATATACGGAATAAAATAATCCGATATTTGTATAGAATAATGAAAACTATGATGGGAGAACCTCAATGCGATTCTATGCTCAATTAATCCTTGCCTTCATCTTAGCTGGCGTATCGAGTGTACGAGGACTCGCGGATGAAAATATTGTAATAAATGGTAAATTGATAGACAATCAAAATCATGAAGTAGTACGCGGCAGGGTAGCGGTTGCCGATACTACGGGAGATTTCGTAGCAGTATCAGTGTCCGATTCCAATGGGGAATTTACTTTTTCGGATATAAAAAAGGGCATTTATGATTTTAGAATTGATGCTGACGGCTTTTATTCCATGCATATTAAAAAATATTATATTGATCCTGATACAACTCAATACGTCAAGATAAAGCTCCTGCCCGCAGGTGGGGGTGAGTGTGATAAATGTGAAAAAGGTACAATATCCGGTCTGATTAGCGATGACGAAGACCACCTGCCTCTTCCCGGAGTTAAGATAATAATCGAAAATTCGGAAAAAGGGTCTATTTCATCGTTTGATGGAACTTACAAAATAAAAGATATCCCCACAGGAAAATACGATGTCGTGGCAAAGACTATAGCTTATTCCCCCATAATTATTGAAGATGTAATTTTGAAAAGTAGCATCGGGTATTCGATAGATTTCCTGATGAATTTTGGAGTTATTAAAGGGGATCTATCCATTAAACTTAAATTAATAGATGGAATTGTGATTCCTGGGAATTAGGCCATTTCTTTTCAGAATGGGATAATAATCTAAATCGCGTGATCGGCGGTAGTGCTTATCCTCGGACTGCCCGGTAGTAGGCAATTTATAATCTGTCCTCGGGATTCTTATATTCTACTCCGGATCTTCGTTTCCGGTTTTGGGCGGTTTACCGGGAGTAATGCTGATCTTATTTTTCCCCGGTTCGAATGGTGTCGCCGCACCGGACGTGGGATGCCAGTGCCCATGTTCCGGAGCCCAGACCTTGCCCTCTGGAGCCGGACCCGGGGGTTGAGGAGTAAGTTCTCCGGGAGTTCCGGATGTGATGCCTGGTTCGTTGTGCCAGTGGCCGTGTTCCGCAACCCAGACCTTACCCTCGGGCGGCGGACCGGGCGGCTGAGGAGTGAGACCATCGCCCGATTTTGGCGGTGCGGTGGGGGAAATACTGATCGGATCTGTGCCCGATCCGGATGGCGTCGTTGTACGAGGCGTAATACTGATCGGATTTGTGTCCGATCCGAAGGGTGTCGCAGCGCCAGTCGCATCATGCCAGTGGCCGTGTTCCGCAGACCAGATCTTACCCTCGGGCGGCGGACCGGGAGGTTGAGGCGTAAATTTCGTGGCGAAATCAGACGCTGATCCAGATGAATCATGCCAGTGGCCATGTTCCTCAGACCAGACCTTGCCTTCGGGAGCAGGCCCGGGAGGCTGAGACTGCAGAGGCTGAACGCTTTTCGGGGGCGCCGAGGTTGTGATGGCCTCCGGCGGGGTCG
This sequence comes from uncultured bacterium, assembly GCA_965372205.1. Taxonomy (GTDB): domain Bacteria; phylum Zixibacteria; class MSB-5A5; order UBA10806; family UBA10806; genus CBDVBL01. The sequence goes on along the minus strand of CBDVBL010000178.1, from coordinate 2,016 downwards.
TTGAAGGCTTGGATAGAATCATGTACGCTGCTATTCCACCTCCCACAATAACGATGGCCAGTACGCCAGACTTGAGGCCGGTCCATCTCTTAGAGTCGGATTTGGCCCCCTGTTTACCACAGCAATTCTTATACTTTTTCCCACTTCCGCAGGGACAAGGATCTCTACGCCCGACATTTGACTGCATATTTCTCTACTCTTTTCTTACTCCTCAGGTTATTGAAGCTAATATCCCACTATGGCATAAGCACATTACACAAAATATACAAATATTGTGAAAAGTCAAGAACTGAAGCTCATCAAGTTTTGTTGTTGAAAGATGTTTTCAATTACTGGTTCTGATTGTATGTTTGGAAAGAGCAATGGATTAGACATGCAATAGGCAAAATACAGATCGGGAAGGTCATATGGAATTCCGAGTAGAAAAAGATTCGCTGGGTGAAATTAAGGTCCCGAAAGACGCTCACTGGGGGGCACAAACCCAGCGGGCAGTAGAGAATTTCCCGATTTCCGGGCAGAAAGCTCATTCGGCCTTCATATGGGCCTCGGCGCAGGTTAAAAAGGCGGCCTGCATTACCAATCGGGATCTGGGATTGATAGAGGCTCCTCATGCCGATGCTATCATCCGGGCCTGCGATGAGATAATCGACGGTAAGCTTCATGACCAATTTGTAGTCGACATCTTCCAGGCTGGGGCTGGAACCTCCCATAATATGAATTGCAATGAGGTCTTAGCAAATCGCGCCAATGAGATTCTGGGCGTTCCCAAAGGCCGATACCAGCCTGTGCATCCCAACGACACGGTAAACATGTCGCAATCGACCAACGATTTTATCCCTACCTCTATCCGCATAGCCTCCATTATGTTATCGCATGAACTTAAAGAAATACTTGATAGATTTGAAAAGGCGCTCGATAGCAAAGCTGATGAGTTTGATTCGATTATTAAGGCGGCCAGAACCCATCTGCAGGATGCCGTCCCCATAAGATTGGGGCAGGAATTCTCGGGATATGCCCGATCTGTTGTGAAGCATATCAAGTGGATAGATGATGTTTCCGCTGAACTGGGGGAGATCGGGCTTGGTGGCTCGGCGGCAGGAACCGGCCTTAATTGCCATCCCGATTATCGAAAAAAGGTGGCTGAAAACCTGGCCAGGCTGACCGGCTTCGATATACGGCCCGCGCAGAATTATTTTGAGGCCATGCAGTCCATGGCGCCGTTTGTCGGGATATCATCCGCCCTGCGCAACTTCGCACAGGATCTATCCCGGATCGCCAATGATATCAGGCTTCTCTCATCGGGCCCCCGGACCGGGCTGGCGGAGCTTTTGCTGCCGGCGCGTCAACCGGGATCGTCGATAATGCCTGGCAAGGTTAATCCCGTCATGGCGGAAATGGTCAACATGGTCTGTTTCGCCGTTATCGGAAATGATGAATCTATTCTCTGGGCAGCGCAGGCGGGGCAGATCGATCTTAACGTCATGATGCCTCTGATCGCCTGTAAGCTGCCTGAATCCATGACCATTCTGACAAATGCGGTCGATGTATTCACCCGTTTCTGTATCGAGGGCCTCAAAGCCGATCCCGACAGATGCAAAGCCTACGCGGAATCGTCAGCGGCGGTTGTCACGGCACTCAATCCTATCATAGGCTACACCAAAGCCGCCGAGATCGTCAAACAGTCGTATGCGGAGAATAAAGCCGTCCGAGAAATCTTGCTCGAAGAGAAACTGGTCGATCCTAAAAAACTAGATGAGATCCTCGACCTAATAAAGCTAACGGAGCCGGGGATACATAAATAGCACGCTTAGTACTTTATCATTCCCTGCGTATCAGGCCTGTAAGCGAGGCCGCCAATAATGTTGTGAAGACCCAGCCAAGAATGATATGAATTATAAAATATGTTTGAGCCCACCATCCTATGCGATAACCGAGAAAACTGCTTTTTGCAGGGACTGTTGGATCGGGTCGCCAATACTTTTCCTGATTTAGATCCAAGAATGGAACGAGAACGTC
>CBDVBL010000177.1:0-5051 GCA_965372205.1 uncultured bacterium | reverse complement strand
TATTGTCCTAGGAATTGTAGCGGCAGTTATTTGGGCTGCAATTAAATTTTGGAGGAGTAAAACCTTTGATGTCGGAACAGTATTTGTTATCTGTCTTGCAGGATTTGCCATACCAGCTGGTGCAGCTGCAATCTGGGCCGCCCTTTCAGGAAACGTAAATGCCTTGCCTCAAAATTGGCGGGAATACGTCGCCGCTGCGGGTGTTGTATCTGTAGGCTTATCTCTACATTACCTTATATCACGATTTAGGGCTTTATTTGATGCGCGCGGAAAATCAACTCAAAGCAAGGATGCCATTGATGAAACCGGAGTACCTGATAAATCAAATAATAGTTTATAAATATTTCTTGTGCTGTCGGGTCAGGCGACCTGACGACACTAGAAGGTTCCTTTCGGGCTCATCGCTTTTGTTGATTTATGTTGACGGGGATTGGTGGGGAGAGTAAAATTCTAGGCGATTTAAATTTATCGTAAAGAATAGATAAGCTGAATGGAAACGACTGACGAGATTTTCATAAGTTATAGTCACGATGATGTTGAACATATTCAGCGAGTTCTTGAGTTATCTAATAAACTGCGCTCAGAAGGAATTGATTGTGTACTTGACCAGTACGAAACTTCCCCCCCTGAAGGGTGGCCACGCTGGATGGATAAGAAGATTCGTGATGCTAAATTCGTTCTTATGATTTGTACAGAAGCGTACTATAAACGCGTAATGGGAGAGGAAGAGGCCGGCAAGGGTCATGGAGTAAGGTGGGAAGGAAACTTAATTTATCAGCATATCTATAATGCTGGTTCCCAAAATACCAGATTTATACCGGTTATATTTAAATCTTCAAATCAGAGATATATTCCTACTCCCCTTCAAGGGGCAACGTATTATTGTGTTAATAATCAGGATGGATACGATGATCTTTATTATAGACTTTTAAATAAACCCAAAGCAAAAAAACCAGAGCTAGGTAAGCTCAAGCCTCTATCGGAGAAGCTCGTAAGAACCAATCCGATAATGTATATAACAGGGCCTATTGATGTTGATTTATGGAATAAGGCCAAATGGAAGGCAACCTTTTTTATGATAGATCCCAAAAATCCGCCTGTATTAGGGCTGGCTTTTGAAGAAGAAATGGTGGCACGAAAAATATTTGAAACATGGCATGAGCGATATGGAGAAAATGATGAATATGAAGAGTTGCGGGTTTCTATAATCGAAGGTGAAATTCCAGGGGAAGAAACCGGGTACACTGTCCATATTGGCTCAGATCCTGGTGCAGCAATTAATAGACTCAGGGATGCTGGGTACGAATTTAATAGGGATCTGATGATGATGATAAGTCGATTAAATAGAATGACCCCTCGAATAGATTCAATTAATTTAGACCTGTTTAAACGAGCTTATAGAACCTTTAAGTCCTATTATCTTGCGCCAGGTGTGACAAGTACAGATGGATCGCGAGTCAAACCAATCTTGGAATTGGGTATTCATAAGGGCAAAGTACACTTCCGGAATGTTTCAGAAATCGGGGAAAATGACATAGACGTTGTCGTTCTTAAGAAAGAGAAGGATAAATGCTGACTATCACCTCGCTTCACGAAGACTCGGTCGTGTTTTATTTCCAGCCATGAGTTCAATCCTTACGCCTCAATAAAGCCATGCATAACTAAATCTCAATTCCCCTTCCTATCATCCTTCAACCCAATCGTCAAATCCTCATCCTGCCTGATATAAACCGTTTGATGCGGGAAGGGGATCTCGATCCCCAGCCTGTCGAACTCGTTTTTCACGCGGCGGCGGAACTCTCGGGCCACCTCCCACTGCTTGAGCGACGCCGTCAAAATACCCGATCTGATGATCCCGAAAGTGCTCTTAAAATCTCATGGAGTTTTTTAAGGACAGGTTTGATTTTCTCTGACATTAACGTTATATTGTCGCCGTGTTAGCCACCATAACCTCATCGGCTGTTTTCGGGGTAGACTCATACCTGGTGCAGGTTGAGGTCGATGTATCGTCTCAGCTGCCGGCGTTTACGACTGTTGGCCTGCCCGAGGCGGCAGTCAAGGAATCCAAGGAGAGAGTTACGGCGGCAATAAAAAACTCCGGTTTCATGTTCCCCAGCCGCAAGGTGACGGTCAATCTGGCGCCGGCGGATGTCCGCAAAACGGGGACGGCATTCGATCTGCCGATGGCGGTGGGGATCCTGGCGGCTACCGGCCAGATCGCCAGGAAAGAGTTCGATGATATGGTAATACTCGGAGAGCTCTCCCTTGACGGTTCCATTCGTCCCGTGCCCGGTGTGCTGTCCGTGGCGATCGGCGTGGGCAAAGAGAAAATCAAATCCATGCTGGTGCCGGTGGAAAACGCATCAGAGGCAGCGATCGCCGATAAGGCCGTCATAATTCCCATCAAAAATCTCCGCGAGGCAGTCGACTTCCTGGAGAACGGCGATACGATAATTCCCCATAAGGTAGATGCCGATGAGTTTTTTGAGTCGCATCGCAGGTTCGAAATAGATTTTGCCGACGTCAAGGGGCAGGAGCATACCAAGCGGGCCCTGGAGGTCGCCGCCTCCGGAGGGCACAATATAATCATGATAGGGCCGCCGGGGTCGGGCAAGACCATGCTCGCCAAACGTATTCCCACCATCCTCCCGGATCTGACGTTGGCCGAAGCTCTGGAGACAACCAAGGTATATTCGGTTGGGGGACATCTCATGCCGAACCAGGCGCTGGTGGCGACCAGGCCGTTTCGCGCTCCCCACCACACCATCTCGGAGGTCGGCCTGACCGGAGGGACGGGACAACTCCTGCCGGGCGAGGTCAGCCTTTCGCATAACGGTGTCTTATTCTTAGACGAACTGCCTGAGTTTAATAAATCTGCGCTGGAGACCCTGAGACAACCTCTCGAAAACGGCTGGGTGATGATAACCAGGGCAGCGGGCTCCGTAACCTATCCGGCGCGCTTCATGCTGGCGGCGGCTCTGAATCCTTGCCCCTGCGGCTTTTTTGGCGATCCGCATCATTCCTGCAATTGCTCGCCGGGAAATATCCAGCGCTATGTTTCAAAAATGTCCGGGCCGCTCTTAGACAGGATCGATATTCATATCGAGGTGCCGGCAGTTAAATTTACGGAGCTTTCAAGCGATTCTGTCGGCGAGCCATCGGAGGAGATCAGAAAGCGGGTGAACAACGCCCGGCGGATACAGCTTGAGAGATTTCATAAACTCGAGAGTATGTATTGTAATGCTCAGATGGAGACCAAGCTGATCCGCAAGATATGCAAAATCGACAATAATTCTCTGGCTTTGCTCAAGACCGCCATCACCCGACTGGGCCTCTCGGCGAGGGCTTATGATCGCATTTTGAAAGTATCCCGGACTATCGCCGACCTGGAGGGTGTTGATAATATATCATCAGCCCACATCTCAGAAGCGATAGGGTATCGGAACCTGGATAGGAATTACTGGCAATAGGGGTCATCCGGTTGGCCGAATTACACTTGACTTTCGGCGGGAATCCCGCCTTTTTTTAAAATTATGACTTTTTCACCCTCTCAGGTTGTTTTAAATGCACTTCTGATTATGGCCGCAACGGCGATCAGCCTTCTCTCATGCGGCGAACGGGCAACCGATGATTATGGCGCCTTCGATGTTTACGGGCGTGTGGTATATCGCCCGCCGCTATTCACATCATCGGCGGAGTTCTATGTTTATAATAACGGTGAGGCCGTGGCAGGCGCTAATATCACGGTCGAGGACGATATCATTCCCGTGGTAGATAGGGCGTCCGGGTATTACAGCCTTCCGCTGGAGATAGAAATCGGTGATACTCTGGAATATTGGGTCAGCTCGGAATTCGGTTCGCTGTATGGCAACCTCGTAATCCCCGACACGGCGCAGATAATCCGGCCCCTCGAAGGCGATACTCTGTTGTTCGGGTCTGATTTCTCTGCGAGCTGGCAACGGACTTTGGGTGCCGATGGTTACTATTCTTATCTGGAGAATCAGGCGGGATTCGTGGCGGCGGTCGTCGAGACCTATTTTGATACCACGGCTATCCTGCCCGGTGAATATTTTTTCGAATCCGGTTTCGACATATTCTGGCTGGAGGTTCTGAACGGGAATTTTACCAGGGGGGTCATGCCTGACGGCAGGATATCTCCGCGCGGAGTGGTGGGTTCGGCCGCCGGTTTCAGAGAGGTATATATAGATTTCGCAGGATAGAGATTAACATGGTTCTGATAGGAATAAATCAAAAAGCGAGTAGCCAATGACCGATATGCAAAAAACGATCAAGAAGCCGGCCTCATTTTCAGGGATTGGCCTTCACACCGGCGTTAAGACGACAGTTACATTCAAACCAGCGCCCATCAATCACGGGATAACGTTCAAGCGAACTGACCTTGACGATTGCCCGGAGATTCCCGCCGATGTCGATCATGTGGTCGATCTCAAGCGTGGCACGACTCTCGGCATCAACAGCATTAAGGTTCACACCGTGGAACATGTGCTGGCCGCGATTGCGGGATTACAAGTAGACAACCTGAAAATCGAGCTCTCGAATTCGGAGCCGCCGGTGGGAGACGGTTCCGCCTGGCCATATGTGGAGGCGATAACCAAGGCGGGCATCGTCGAACAGGATGCTCCCAGGGAATATCTCCAGATCGATGAGCATATAGCATACACCGAAAGAGATCGCGGGGTTGATCTTGTAGTCGTGCCATCGGACAGAATGCGAATAACGTTTATGGTTGATTACAAAAATCCCGCCTTAGGGACTCAATACACCACACTGGTCGATCTCGATAAGGAATTCATCGATGATTTCTCCAGAGCTCGAACCTTCTGTTTCTTAACCGAGGTAGAGCAGTTGCTGGAGGCGGATCTTATCAAAGGCGGCAGCCTGGATAATGCCGTAGTCATTATAGATGAGGACCTTACCGATAAGATGGCCGAGAACCTCCGTGTGAAATTTAAGGAAAAGCGAAAAATCTTCGCCGGAAAAAGCGGAATACTGAATGATACTCCCTTGAGATACTATAATGAGCCTGTCAG
>CBDVBL010000176.1:0-5054 GCA_965372205.1 uncultured bacterium | reverse complement strand
CAATAGTATTGACCAGGATAAATTCTATCTACCCGGAGGCATAATGGAAACGAGTTGGCTAGAGAGAGTATTTCTATCGATATCCGGCTCCAATCCAATCTGGCAGGGGCTTGTCGGCGGACTCATAATTACCCTGTTCAATACTATTGGCGCTCTTGCCGTGCTTGTCTGGCGGAGACCGTCGGAGAAGTTTCTCGATGCCGCTTTAGGTTTCGCCGCGGGCATTATGTTGACCGCCAGTTTCACCAGTCTGATTTTACCGGGTATCGATTACGGTGGAGTCTGGCCGGTGATAATCGGGATGGCCCTGGGGGTTATATTCCTGGATCTCGCGGATCATATCATCCCTCACCTGCACGCTATTAAGGGGCCGGAGGGGCCGCAGGCGAAAAGGATCAGGGGGGTTTGGCTTTTTATAATCGCCATCACCCTTCACAACGCCCCCGAGGGATTGGCGGTCGGTGTCGGTTTCGGCGGCGGGGATATTACCAACGCGCTAAAACTTATGCTGGCTATCGGCATACAGAATATCCCCGAGGGGCTGGCGGTGGCAATCGCCTCTTTGAGCGTTGGAATGAGTACCTATTTTTACGCGAGCCTTGTAGGGATAAGGGCCGGGTTGGTGGAGATACCGTTGGCTTTATTCGGCGCCTGGGCGGTCTCCATGGCCGCGCCGATTTTACCATACGCTATGGGATTCGCGGCCGGCGCCATGCTTTATGTCATCAGCGATGAGATAGTGCCCGAAACGCACCGCAAGGGGCATGAAAGGTTGGCCACCATCGGCACCATGATTGGCGTGGTAGTGATGCTCTATCTTGATGTGACGCTAGGGTAGAAAAGACATAAATGCATGTCAAGAACCTTGCGGTTTTGACGCATAGCAGCAGTCATGGCACGCTACACCTCGCTTGAGGAAAGGAATTATAAATCCAGATTAATTGCCGGTTAGGGACTAAATCCAAATATCATAAGGCCATGACGATTATTGGTGACATAGATCATATTATCCGAGGCAAATAAGCCTCTTGTATAACCGGATATAAAGCAATGTTCAATCTGCGATGGATTAGTTGGATCGCCAACATCCAGAATGTATAGACCATAAAACATATCACTATAATAAGCGCGATCCTCTATCACATTGATATCAACCGCTCTACCTGGCGTTTCATATTCAAGCACCAACGTCGGATCGGATAAATTGCTGACGTCGATAATCTGAATGCCGAGATTGTAGTCGGCGATATAGGCATAATTACCCGCCACAAATACACTGATTGCATTGCCCGGCGTGTCGCAATTTCCTACGACCGTGGGAGTTTGGGGATTCGATACATCTATTATACATAATCCTTCGAAGCCATCGGCTACGTAAGCATACCCGCCTTCCACGAATACCTTATTTGCGTCACCGGGTGTATCGCATATCCCTGTTAATAAGGGATTTCCGGAGTCTGCGACGTCAATTATCAGCAGTCCGCCAGAACCGTCGTCTGTAGTGTAGGCGTAGTCGCCGCTAACAAAAACCCCCTCGACTCGGCCGGACGTACTGTAATTCCCCTCAAGTGTTGGCGATACCGGATTTGAAATATCAATTATTAGCAAGCCGGCATAAGAATCTGCAACATATGCATGATCGGCATCCACGAAAACATCGGTGGTAGCATCCGGGAGAGAGAAGATCGAAGCTAATGTGGGAGAACGGGAGTCGGAGATATTTATTATGATGAGGTTCGAAGTATTGTCGATCATATAGGCATAATCTCTCGACACGAAAACCTCATCGGGATAACTTTCAGTATCGTAGTTTCCCACCAGAACGAGTTCCGATATCGTAAGCGACCAGATAGGGGATAATGTTTCGTACAGGTATCTGTCCCTGGCCAGTATTCTCCAGAAGTACGAAGTTCCTGGTTGAAGGTTAGATATCAAATACGTGTCGCCGGGGAAATCGGTTTCTATTTTGGACGGGGGCGAAATTAAGCCGAAATAGATATCATAGCGTAGCAAATCATCGTCTGGATCTGAACATTCCCAGCCTAAATCTATGTTCACATAGTGAAGCTCTGACTGATGTGGTGGTGAGGGATTGTGGGGCCGATCCGGTGGAGATCCAAAAGTTGATATGCTAACCGAATGTGAATTGGAAGCAAAGGAATTGCCGCTCGCGTTAAAAGCTGTTACGAAATAAGTATATGTAGTGCTGTCCTGTTCGAGACTATCAACATAGGATTCCGTATTTTCAGCCGTCGTTGCGCGTGACCAGAAGGTGCCCCGGTTACAGTGTATGATAAAGCCGGTTTCGTTTTCTGAATTGTCAGACCAGACAAGCCTGTACGTTGAAGCGGAAAGGAAGTATCCTCCAAGGTTCGATGGTGCGGCAGGAAGGCCCTGATAATCAATCACCTGCTTAGTTTCGCAACCCGGTATTATCGTGGTGCAGATTAGAATCAGGGCAATATTGATTGATCTGATCTTAGTTTCAATCATCATTATCCAGTTTACAAAAGATAATACAACGATATGGCGGGAATATTCCCGCTTTTTTTCAGTGCTGCCGGTAATCTATCTCATTTTGCAGCCGCAATCCTAATAATCGGTATGGACGAATTGCGACTCTGAGCATATAAGCTATTTATTGTAAATCCGTGCCCTTTCCAAGCAGAAGGCTCAGGCCGACACCGAATTCCGGGCCGCTGTAGTTTTTGCTTCCGCCGATAGGTTCATCGAAATCGGTCATCAGGTTGTATCCGAGCGTGACACCAAGCATGAAATACCGACTCAGAATAAAGTCGACGCCGGCCCCCACCTGTCCCCCGAACGCGCTTTCCGACCTCGATTCAACAATGACTCCGTAAACGCCCTCCTCCGTTCTTTCCTGTTGGCCGATAAATGGTCCAACAGCCACCTTCACCAATGGTCTTACCGAGGAGTTTAATGTCGATCCGGGGAAATAGTATTTCACACCGAGCAGTATCGGTGCCACAAAGGCTGCTTCCGTGGATACCCCTGTGATATCTGTTCTTGTCTCAAAATCCGCCAGTATTCCCCCGACGGTTATATTCAGAGCCAGGTTTTCCTGCAGCCAGTGATCATAAAACACGCCGCCGAAGAAACCACTGGCTTCTGCAGACGTGGTTACCCCGCCTATACCTACTTCGGTTCGCGTATCCGTTACCTGGTTCCACATGCCGAGCCGTATTCCAAATCCGTGTCGCTTCTCCAGGGGACCCGCGCTGGAAACGAGTACCAATACGAGAATAATACAGGTTGTCATCGAGATTAATCTTGGGAAATTCATTTTGACGCTCCATTGTTGAATTGGTTAACGAAATACCTGTCTTAGCTACTGCAATTATGGCTCGAAAGTTGCGCTATATTAATGGTATGGGCAATAATTTATTGAGGTAAAGATGCGTTGCATCGGCATAGGTTCTAATTAGCGCCCAGGAAGCCGTCAGGTTCAGAGACCCTCATTCAATTTTCAGTATTTTGATCTCCGGCTGGTCGATCTCGGAAACGACGAAAAAATCGCTATGAATTTTACAAATGAAAGAAGTCGGTGAACGCCATGATATAAACTCGAAATAGACAATCAAATGCATCGAATAATCGAACTTATCGGCGAAGTCATCGACATTTATCGCTCGTGTAGTTTGAATCTTCGAATTTGTTCCCTCGATTCCATAAGTGATTTTCTCGATAATGATCGACTTGTAGATTTCGCTTTTAGCCACGACCACCCTGTAGAAAAAGCCATGGTAATCGTCCGATACCGATGAGTCGTTTCTAATGTCTTCCCCCGGGCTCAGAAAAATGATATATGGATAATACTCGGGATTATCGATTTCGGTGGTGGAGATTGATTTCTCATCGCATGTGGCGAACGATGTGACCCGGCAACAAAGAACCAGGGCTAAAATCAAAATATCGCGCAGCATTATTAGACTCCTTTCCAGTTTAGAATATTTATCTAAAATTTGTTATCAGTGATGCCTTGTGTCTGTGCTGACGACAATACTCTTGAGGCACACAGCCCGGCCGCATTTGAAAAACTGATAACCAATTCGTATTCCCCGCTTATTGTAAGAATATTACCAAAAGACGTTTTACAAAGCTGACCTTATCTTTTCGCCGGAAAGCGATATCATAATATTGCTATAAGGGGTTGGATAATTCAAGAAAAAAAGGCAAGACTACATCCAGCCCCGAAGTTAAGACTGCCGGGTCAGGCGACCCGGCAGCAGATATAACCTTGGCTGTCGGCAGACAAGCTACCGACCTTGTATCTACATTTTCATGTGTTTACCCTATCACGCCGTGTTTTTTGCCGATCTTGATGAAAGCCTCAATGGCTTTATCGATATGACTCATCTCGTGGGCGGCGGAAAGCTGAACGCGAATACGCGCCTGGCCTTTCGGCACTACCGGGAAGGAGAACCCAATTACATAGATACCCTCGGCCAGCATATCTTTTGCGAAATCCTGCGCCAGCTTGGCGTCGTTTTCGAACTTACCAAACATGATAGGTACGATGGGATGATCGCCCGGCTTGATATCGAAACCGGCGGCGGTCATTTTCTCGCGGAAATAACGTTGATTGCTTTCAAGCTTATCGCGAAGATCGGTGGTTGCCATGAGGATATTGAATATCTCCAGGGTGGCGCCCGTTACCGCCGGAGCCAGCGTATTGCTGAACAGATATGGACGTGATTTCTGACGAAGCCATTCGATCATTTCTCTGGGTCCCGCGGTGCAGCCGCCGCCGGCACCGCCGAGGGCTTTGCCGAAGGTGGTGGTTATGATATCGACTCGATCCATGACGCCGTTATACTCATGCGTGCCGCGGCCGGTCTTGCCCATGAAGCCGGTAGCATGGGAATCATCGACCAGGACCAAAGCGTCATATTTATCGGCCAGGTCGCAGATGCCTTTTAAGTTGGCGATGTTACCGTCCATGGAGAAAACACCATCGGTGCAGACGATCCGGTATTTACAGTCTTTTGCTTTTTTGAGACATTCTTCGAGGTCGTTCATATCGTTGTTAGCGT
>CBDVBL010000175.1:0-5056 GCA_965372205.1 uncultured bacterium | reverse complement strand
GGGAAACATGTTCCTTGACGAAATCGGCGATATGCCTCTGGAACTGCAATCGAAGCTGCTGCAGGTTCTGGAACAGCAGGAATTCGTAAGAGTTGGCGGTATCAACAATATCCATGTGGATGTCAGAATAGTCTGCGCTACAAACAGAGACCTGGAGCAGGCCATTGCTGACGGGGGCATGAGGGATGATCTGTTCTACAGGCTTAATGAAATTACGGTTAATCTGCCTCCGCTCAGCAGCCGACGCAGTGACATCCCTCTTCTGGTTGATCATTTCCTCGAAAAATATTCGATCCTTTATGGCAAGAAACGACGGGAATTAAAATCCGAGACAATTAGACAATTGCAGAATTACGATTGGCCTGGAAATGTCCGCCAACTTGAAAATCTCATAAAACAGATCGTCGTTAGATCCGATGAAAATATAATCTATGATACCCTGAAGGGTCCCATCCCGGGCTTCGGGAGAAGGGGCGCCATCGTGGATATATCCGATGATGATTTCGCATTGAAGAAAAAGGTTCATGAAGCTGTGAGCGAGGTCGAAAAGCTCTTGATCGGCAAAGTCTTACACAAAACCAATTGGAATAGGCGGAAGGCGGCCAAACTACTTGAGATAAGTTATCGATCGCTACTTTATAAAATAAAGGATTATAAGATTATCGATTAAGACATGCACGATATGTGAAATATTTTGCAAAATGCGAAAACCGGGCGGTGTCGGTTGGCCCGGTTTTTTTGTGCAGGAAAAGATAAGATTGAGCGGAACTCGTTTATAAACAATAGAATATACTAAATTCTCCATTCTAATTATGGCCTACAAGTCCATTTTGAGGAGCGGCACTTATTTTGCTATTTGATAAGTGAATTAGAGTAGCCGGTTCGACAGCCTCGAAATAAACGAGGTGCCGAAGCCTGTCGGATGGATAGAATGACGACGAATGCAAATTTATCGAGTCTCGAATCAATGTACAACAATCTGGAGGTTTTCAAAGCCCGGGCAACCGAAGAAATAAAACGGGCCAAAAGATATCCCACATTTATCTCGTTGGTTCTGGTAGATGTCTCTCATGTAAATTCGTCCGGCGAAATCGAGAATTTTTCTAATCTCGATCAATTTCATATCACTCTCCAGGATCTGGTGAGAAAATCTATCAGGGAAACGGACCTTATCTCCAGTAATGGTTCCGGTAAGATAGCGATTTTGCTTATCGAAACTCCCAAAGAAGGGGCCTTAGCTTTTGCCGAGAGGCTCAAACAGGCCGTCAAGTATTTTCTCTGCAACAATACTAAATCGCCTGTGAACTGGCGAGTTCCGACCAGGGAGAGTTATTTCCCTGGCTCGAAAGGGGAGAGCGGTAGTATTCTCGGAGTTCTCGATACCCTGAGCAATTGATCAAATTTCTATTCTCTTTTATAATTCATAATCGATCAAGGACGGCCCCCGGATCAGGGTCTGGACAGTCGGCCGGTATAAAGAGTTGCAAACGGATTGTTCTTAATTGTTGGTCGGCACGATGCTCATCTTCAGGCCTCTCATAGCCGATTGTCCAGTTCCTTAAACATCGGCCACCCGGAGGGAGCCTGACCTCTATTGACAGCGCCGTGATTTTCATGTAAAGTTTATTGCAAATGGAAACCGATCTCAAAAAGCGGCTGGATGAAAGGATTCTGGTCTGCGACGGCGCCATGGGAACCTATCTCAATAAGAAAGGTATATCGTACGATCGCTGCCTGGATGAGCTCTGTATTTCCCGACCGGATCTGGTGGAGGAGGTCCATCGTGAATACATAAATGCCGGCGCGGAGATCATAGAAACCAACACATTTGGCGGTAATCGTTTCAGGCTTGCAAGCCACGGTATGGAGCATCTCGTCAGAGATATAAACTTTAAAGGGGCCAAAATCGCTCGAGAGGCAAGAGAAATCAGCGGTATCGAAATACTTGTCGCAGGTTCCATCGGCCCGCTGGGAAAACCGATCGAGCCGCTCGGCAAAATCAGCATCGAGGAGGCAAAAGAGGCATTGATCGAACAGGCTGAAGCTCTGTTAGAAGGAGGAGTGGACCTGTTCATGATTGAAACAATCTCCAGCATCGACGAAATAGTCGCCGCCGTTTCCGCCGTAAGGTCCCTTACGGACCTGCCTGTTGTTGCTCAGATGACCTTCACAACCGAGGGTACAACCTATTTCGGCACAACTCCCGCTGAGATGGCCGCCCGTCTTTTGCCACTCAATGTGGATGTATTAGGCACCAACTGCTCAGTCGGGCCACAGAAGATGCTGGAAACCGTCGAGCAGCTTTCTGAGCTCGGAGTGCCCTATATTTCCGCTCAGCCCAACGCCGGTTTGCCCAGGTATTTCGGAGGAAGGTTCGTTTATCTTTCCTCTCCGGACTATTTTGGCGAGTTTGCAAAAGCTTTCGTGAAATCGGGGGCCCGAATTGTGGGCGGCTGTTGTGGCACGACACCAGAGCATATCGCCGCATTGGCCAACGCTGTAAGGGATTCATCCGTCCAGAAACGGGCGCCCATGGTGAGAATAAAAAGCCCCGAGCGAACAACCGCGGTTATGCCCGCACGCAGCGCCTCCAGCAGGTTTTATGAAAATTTAAAAAGCCGATTCTCGATATCAGTGGAGATAGATCCTCCCAAAGGCACCAATCCCGCCAAAATGCTCGAGGCTGCTTCAAAATTAAAGGAAGCCGGCGCCGACGCGGTCAATATAGCCGATTCTCCTATGGCGAGGGTTAGAATGAGTTGTCTTTCCCTTGCGTATCTGATCTCATCGTCAGTGGATATAGATATTATCCTTCATTTCACCACCCGTGACAGGAATCTGATGGGTTTGCAGTCGGATTTGATAGGGGCCAATGCCGTGGGCATCGGCAATATATTGGCGCTGACTGGCGATCCGCCATCCATAGGCGATTATCCGCAGGCCACAGCCGTCTACGACGTTGATTCCATCGGTCTCGTGAAGATCATCGCCAGGCTGAATTCAGGTATCGATTTCGCCGGCAATTCCATTGGAAAACCGACGGAGTTTTCGATCGGTGTGGCTGCCAACCCGGCAAACCCGGATCTCGATTCCGAGATTCTGCGCTTGAGAGAAAAGCTCGATGCCGGCGGGCAGTATATCATGACTCAACCGCTATATGAAACCGACCTGCTCAACCGTTTCCTGGATAAATTGAATATGCCGGGTGTTCCTATTATGCTGGGAGTGTTGCCGCTGGTAAGCTTCAAGCACGCGCAGTTTCTGCACAATGAAGTTCCCGGAATCGAGGTCCCGGAAGATATCAGAAAGACTATGGAAAAGGCCGGCGAGAAATCCGCAAAGGCGGGCGAGGAGATTGCCGTGGCTTTCATGGATGAAGTCAAGAGCCTGGTTGCCGGGATATATCTGATGCCCTCGTTTGGCCGCTTTGAAACAAGCATCAGGATTGTCGAGGGTCTTAAGGGCGCGTGAGTCTGCAATACTGTGGAATGGCGAAAACCGACTTTTTTTTCGTATGTTGACAACTCCCATGAGATTCTGATAACCTGTTGATTGCAAAATATTCAACTTGCAGGTCGCTATTGACAGGACGAGAACAATTGCATTATATGACATCCGGTCGATTTCTATGGTAAGAAATCATTAATCAGCGAAAGACAGGGGAGGGAATCGGATAAAACATGGGAGAGCAATTAGCACATAAGGAACGTGTTAAGAGGGTCCTGGAGGGGCGGGACGTAGATCGTCCTGTTGTGTCCGCCTGGAGGCATTTCTACGATAAGGAGAATAGCGAATCAGAACTGGTTAAGTCGATGCTCGGTTTTCAGAGGAAATACGATTGGGATTTCATCAAGATCAACTCGCGTGCCTCGTACCATGTCGAAGACTGGGGAGCGAGATTTCGATACTCGGATGATCCCATGATGAAACCATCGCGGGAGAATTTTCCGGTCGCCGATAAGTCGGACTGGGCGAAAATAAAACCTCTCGATTGGAGATCCGGAGCGTTGGGCGAAACACTGAATGCAGGGAAGGGGATATTGGCTCAAGCAGGATCGGAAGTGTTCTGCCTTCCAACGATCTTTTCACCATTATCCATTGCCGCGGATCTCGTTAGTGATGAGAAACGTTTCATAGGATTATTGCACGAGGCGCCAAACGATCTTCATGGCGCCCTGGAATCGATAACCGCTACCTTTAAGGGATATGTCGAGGAACTCATCCGGGTTGGAATGGCGGGGATATTTTTTGCGACCACCGAATGGGCCAGCCGCGACATTATTACAGAAGAACAATACCTCGAATTTGGCCGGCCCTATGATCTACAGGTGCTTCATGCAGCCAGCGGCGGGATATTCAATATCATGCATGTCTGCAAGACCAACAATATGTTGCCGCTTTTCAGGGATTATCCGGCGCCGGTTTTAAGCTGGAATCCCTTCGAGACCGGCAACCTTTCAATCCACCAGGCGGCACAGATCACGGATAAGATATTCCTCACCGGGATCGACCAGAACGGGGTATTATTGAACGGTTCGGAAGACCAGATAAAAAATCAGATCGAGAATTCTTTTCGCGATTCCCCGCCGGGGAGGTTGATGATAGGCCCGGGGTGCGCGGTGAGGGTAAATACAGCGGATGAAAACTTGTTTGCGTTAAGAAATGCCGTTAAAGGATGGAAGCCATGACCGATGAGTTTTTAGAAGATATCTCCAAATCCAGAATTGCCAAGGTAGCCGATGATTTTATCAAGACGGCATCGAGCCACAGATCGGCGTTGGAAGCGATTGTCGGGCTCCTATACGCCAGTGTCCCTTATTATAACTGGGTAGGGATTTATACTTTGGACGAGAACAATGTTTTAAAGCTTGGTCCCTACAGGGGAAACCCGTCTCCACACCGCGAAATCTCGCTTGATGAGGGTATTTGCGGCGCCGTCGCCCGGGCAAAGAAGACTATTATCGTTCCAGATGTCAGCATCGATCCGAGATACCTATCATGCTCCGTGAAGACCAAATCGGAGATAGTGGTTCCGATTATGGTCGGCGATCAGGTC
>CBDVBL010000174.1:0-5126 GCA_965372205.1 uncultured bacterium | reverse complement strand
GCGTCCGTTTATGAAGCTCGTATTTGAGTTCTGTCATGCGGATGAAATCGATATCGACCCAGTTATTCTCCGACCATCCGGGCTCGAGGACGATGCGGTATTCATAATAGTTCCTGCCATCCTGACTCATCTGGAAGAAGAATATGACGTTGCCGTCGACTGAGGGATCGCCATGAACAAACATCTGAAGGCGCTGGTATAGAGTATAATCGTCGGGCTCATAAAGATTCCAGTAGGCTGCTCCCAGGTGACCGGCGGGCATATTCTGGTAAGACAAGACGAGCGATTGCTCTTTTTCCCTGACGCCCGTTTCTCGATCAAGCTCGCCGGCGATGCCAGGAGGCGGGTAGTAATTCAGATTCTCCTGGGTATTTTTTACGGTCACCTCGAATTTTTCTCCGGGCCGCAAATAATCTGTGGAATCCAGCTCGACCGGCACTTCCTGCCATTTGTTACCAACCAGCAGGAAAGAAGCAATTTGAAGGTGATAAGGCTCAGTCCCCCCGGAAAGCCAAATGCGTGCATAACTCAGTCTCGTAAAATCTGCGGAGGCCGAGTCGCCCCGAATGCTGTAAACCAGGGAATCCTGCAACGGTATTCTCAGAAGGTGCCATTGGTTTCTTGTAGAATCGGCCCAGTACTCCGGATCGTTTAAGTCGATTGTGTATTCGAAATAACCGTCCTGCCGATCTAACGATCCGTTGTTATTGATATCCTCGGTGTCGAAACGGCCCAATCTATCGGGATCGTTTCTATTACCTTCGGTGCCGTTAATCCGAGAATAGTTATACTGATCGTCGTTGCTGTAGTGCCAGTCATCGCCACTGGGATCGGGATTCGATACCGGGCTATATCCCGGCTCGTTTTCACTGAACAGTCCATCCAGCCCGGTGTCTTCCTCCGGAAGCAGGACGCCATTCAGATCAGCATCCTCTGAATCGTACTGCCCGTCATCATCGAGGTCCTCGGAGATTAGACCGAGATTGATATGCAACAGGGGAGCCCCGGACTCGACGCTGAAATCGGGATGATACCAGAACTCGATAAACTTCGTCAAGCTCTGATCGGCCATTCCGGAATAAACCGGTCTCATTATGCCCGCCCAGGAAGAATCCGGATATTCCGCCGTGCTGTCCGGGAAGAATTGCAGATTCAAAACGTCGTGCCGGTCATCCTGATCCCGAACATCACGCTCGGGCCAGATTTCTTCTATCCTTACCGGTTCAATGGGGTTATACCACCACAGATCTGTTCTATAATCCAATTCGAGCTTTTCGCTCAACTCATCCAACGGGGGCGAGCAGGCAGTCCATATTCCCCGCCTGTTGCTCAGATCCGTATAATTCCTGGTGCCCTCGAAATCGTCTATAAACGCCTGATCCTTGGTATTCGGGTTGGGAATGCTTTGCGCCACCTCGCCGGAAATATCCAGAGAAGAAATGGCGTCGGCCTCCACAAAAGGCAGGGCGTCGACTATGGTGGTCATGAACTCAGGTCTGAACTTTAAAGAAAAATTGCCGTCCCAGACGAAAGCTTTCGTCGGTTCCCTTCCAACCCTCGGCCTGGGATCGGATGCGGTTTCAGATCTATACATGGCGGCGAAGGAAACGAATGAATTATCGAACAGTTGATATTGACTTGCCAGGCCAAATAGCGATTTCTTTTCCGGCGAGAAGAATGGGGCGTAATCGAAATCAACCGTGATGTTGGCCGCCGGATTGGTGGCCAGCTGAGAGAGAAACGTTATCTGCCCTATGTCGTAGTTCATATTGTAATCGACACCGCGCTGGAGAATGGTGCCATCCCCGAGTTTAACCACCTCCGAGTCCTCAATTACATTGGCTCGACCCAGAGAGTAACTTGCCGCTCTCTGGGAAGTTTTGACATAGAGATAATACTGCGACGAATCCCGGGGGATCGGGTTTCCAGGTGGGTTCTCGTAGATCTCGGGGACTCTCGCCTCCAAGGCCTCGCTGTCGAACGGTCGCGGATCCGGGAACACCAGATGCCCCCTGTAAGCATCTATAACCGTGTTATCGAAATCGAACAGACAATCCGGCGGGGGTTGCCGCGTATCGTTATCAACATCGTCCAGGCCGAGGACGGTTAAGAAACAATCGCCATTCTGATCTTCGACGTCGTTTATCAGACCCTGTGGGCCGCCGGCTCCCTGGAAAATCCTTAACTCAAAACCATCGATAGAAATATTTCGGGCTCCAAGATCATAGACGTTACGCCACATTCGACCCCAGGAATCGAAGCTCACGACAGGTTGATGGTGTTTCAGTAGAATCAGGACCAGCGTCGTATCGGCCGAGAGCGTAGTGTCGGGACGATAGGATAAATTCCCAATCGTGAGGGTGTCTACCGAGCCGCCATCATACCTTGCATATCTTATATAGGCTGCTAACACGTTTTCATCATGCGCTAACCTATTATTCAGAACTACACTCCAGATCCCTTTGTAGACCTCGAAATCGTTTGATTCCATCTGTCTAAAATGAGTATATTCAAATTCATTCCGCTGTTGTTGAGGGGGCGTGACATTCGGCAGGCTGTCGATCGGCCAGACACAGGCTATACCTTTGGGATCTTCCGTCTGCGACCCGTTGACATACAACTCAACGGAGATTAACGAATCGTTCGGCAGCGGGTCCCATAACCTGAAATATGTATCGGGCAGATAATTGTAATCCCTGATCTGGTCCTCGTTTCCCTTGGCCCCGGCTGCGAAGCTGGCCTTTTCGTTGGAACCCTTATCCTGGCTCGTTATTATGGTTAAATCCAGATTCCCGATCTTGGCCGTGGCTTTGATGCCGAAAAGACCCTGGACATTCTCAGAGTAACCTATGAACCGCGAATTCGGAAGCGCCAGATTCGTGTTGCCCGCTTCGATCGTCTGGAGGATCTCGTCTTCTTCGCCCTGGTATCTGAGTTTTATAGTGTTACCCAGTTCGGTAAAACGTTCCGAGTCCTGATCCACTTCGACTGTGATCTTCGATCCGATGGTACCGGTGACTTTGAAACGCGATTTCTGTTCCATATGGAGGGTGGGGAACTTTGATTGCTTGAAGGTGCCGGTGTTGACAAGTCCCTCCTCCCATTCCGAGCGGCCGGAGAACGAGATGGACCTCGATCCGGTAACCCTTATATTCGATTTACCTTCGCCGATGATCCTACCGATGACCTTGGGAGGCTCCCAGGGTATATCTATCTGTACGGCACCTTTCCCGTCGCCATCTTCAGATTGGCCAAGCTCCTTCTGCAATTCCTCCTGCCAGGATTTTTTTAAGGCTATATCTCCTCGGTAGCGAATAAAGTTTGGCAAGGCGAAGATGCGGGATGATGCTATTTCATATTCTCCGTAGAAATCGCGGAGGATTACATAATATGGTGGGCCGGATGTAAAACTGATTTCCCGGCGGTATTTTGGACTTTTAAACTCGAAAATGTACGATGGAGCGTTTTTATTCAGGCATTTCTTGCCTGCCGGCGGGCCTTCGGCTTCCCTGACAATAAAACAACTCTTGATTTTTAGCGGGATGTCGAACTCCCCGAACTCAACCGCAAGCGCCGGGGATGCCATGAAGAGAAACAAGAGCGTAACATTTATTTTGCTCGCAAAGGACAACACAGATCCTTCAGGCCGCAATGGGCCATCTCTTAATTAATAATAATCTTTAACGATATTCCCTTAAACCTCCTTTGTATCTGGTTTACATTCAGAAATCAATATACATAATTTCCCGCTGCAAGTCTATACCAAATTTCTCTTTCGCCGCATCTCCCATCATCTGTACCAACAGCTTTACATCTCTTGATGTTGCATTGCCTCTATTCACCACGATGTTGCAATGTTTTTCAAACACGGCCGCCGCACCGACCGTCATTCCCCTTACGCCCGCATCCTCCAATATCTTACCGGCAGGAGTTACTTTCGTGGGATCATCGAGCGATCTTAAGTTTTTATACACCGATCCCGCTGAGCCAAATCCCACCGGATGACGCTCTTCTCGGAACCGACGCCGCTCATTCACTATTTCGGTTAATCTTGCCTTATCTTCATGATGCAGTTGAAGCTTTACCGACAGAACGACATCCCCGGATTCAGAGAGCCGTGATTTTCTGTATTCGAATTGGAAATAGTCAGTATTGACGATTTCAATCCTATCATTTCCACTGTAAATCACTGCACTCTCTAAGATTTCATTGATGGCATGACCGAAGGCGCCGGCGTTGCCGTAGACGGCTCCTCCGATGGTCCCGCGGATTCCGGCGGCATACTCCAGCCCTCCAAGACCAGCTTCCACAGTCACATCGACCATCCTATCAATAAGAGCCCCCGACAGCGCGGAAACGACGTCTCCATTCAGATTGAATTTGTCCGTTTCGTCTTTGATCACCAGGCCGGTATAGCCGGCATCATCGAAAAGTATATTGGAACCACCCCCCAGTACAAAAAACTTCAATTCCATCTCCCGGGCAGCCCGGACAGCCCGGACGATATCGGTCGGCGTTCCGGCGATGAAAAAGAAACGCGCCTGCCCCCCAATGCCAAAGCTGGTGAAGGGAGCCAGAATGACATCGTTTTGCACCCGGCCATCGAGCAACTTGTTTAACCGTTCGGATTTTGAATTCTTTTCTGCCATAGAGATTTCAGAGACCATATCTACATTATTATACTCAGGGCCTCCATTCGAGGTTCGCGATTTTAGCTGCAGTCGCAGCAAGCGAAATCGTCAAAAGACCAACAGAAATCAGAAGAATCAAAAATGCCGGATTGACCAAGTCGGGCAGAAATTTCGCAGCCAGAACGACGATACCATACAGCACCAGGCCGGTTATCATGGCGATCAGCGCGTAAAGAAATCCACCGCCGGCGCTTAACATCCTTTTTGGATTATCCCACTTGAAATTGGCAAAGTACGCTCCCAGCGGCAAGCCGACCGCAAAACCAGACCAGCAGAAACCAATCAGAAGCAACATATATGATACACCGAACGCCCTTCCGGTTATCAGATGAATCGCTCCCACCAACACCACGAGCACCGTTGTAAATACCGTCCCGGTCAGGACTTTGCCCATCAACACCAGACTCGCCCCCCGGGGCGTAACCAGGTTCCACC
>CBDVBL010000173.1:0-5148 GCA_965372205.1 uncultured bacterium | reverse complement strand
GAGCCCGGGCTGCCATTGGTCCAGAGTTTGTAGATGGTCTGGTTTGTCTCCACCTGGGGGAAACTCACTCCGTATTGGTCGAACCAGGGAACAGTAGGAGTTACGAAACTAAGGAATATTTTCGACCAGGCATCAAGATGCGATGGCGAACCGCCTAATGGGAAGCCGCCTGGTCCGTTCGGCCCATTCCAGCTTCCGCCCGCCATCAGGCTCCAATACCCCACACCGCGAGAAGGACTGGCGGGAAGTTGATCATAATCATAAAGATCGGGAAGACCCAGGACATGTCCTAATTCATGGCAGTAAACGCCCAGGGTTATATCTCCGGCAGTATACCAGTATTCTGGATTCATACAATACGTGGAAATCCAGACGCCGTCCCTCTGCTGGGGTGTACTAATTTGCCATTTGTGCGACCAGATATCGAGTGTATCGCCGGTAAGCTCTGCACCGGGCCCTGCATGTGCTATAATTAAGCCATCAACGGTGCCGTTGTTGTCATTATCATACTGAGAGAAATCAACGGACGCATCGGCCAGAGCGATGAGATCCTCAACCAGTTTCTGGGCATTTTGAGGATACGTCCCGAATCCGTAATTATTATTGACATAATAACTATACGTCTGCGGCGCCCGGTACCAACCCAGCGATGATGGGTATATGGGCGAAACAATGGACAGGTTATTGTAGGAGTTTTCCCTGTAGAAATTGTTGACGCTGCCGTTAACATCGATATAAACCAACGTATCGAAATCAACGGCGTTCACCGAGGCCGTGTTATCGGAAAAATCCACAAGAAGCGTCAGGATTTTGAAATTACCCGAAACCCCCGGCTTGCCAAAAATTTCCGCTTTCTTGAGAATCGATTCTCCGCCGGAATTGAGACCGGCTGCCTCAAGCGCCGCCTTATTCTGAATATGATAGGGAACCTCTATTTCTCCCCTTTCAATCTTGTCTATCACGTCAGGATGCGGCGGCATGGCGCCCACGATCGATCCGATCATCAGAAAAAGCAGGCTTGAAAAAACCGCCAGAGGCGTCAATTTCCTGCGCCATGATTTGTTTACTTTTCTGTCTTGCCTGGACATTTATTTTCCCCCTCCTTAGAAGTAAAGGCCCATGCCGAGTGCAACTGTTGCTCCTTTTGTATGCGACGGCAACGGCGACCCCGAATTAGCCAATCCTAAATCGAAATTAAACGGCCCGAAATGAAGTCCGAACCCGAATGAATAAACAGTGCCCTGGTCTCCGCCGAATCCAAATCCTGTTCTGAGCGGCAAGAACCCCAGAGGTTTATATTCGAATCCGGCGGAAATCCTCGGATTGACTCCCTGTCCGGGACGATTCGCAAAGCCCTGCGCCCAGTCCACCGACCATATCATGTTATGATACTTCCTCGCCAACCCAAGCTTGAAGACCGATGGAAGAGTCGAGCCGAATGCATCTACAGAATAGGTTGTATCGCTCGATGTGACAAGGGAGTCGCTTTCGGCGCTGTCGGCCATGGCGTCAATTGTAATCGGCTGCATATCGAACGTAAACAGCATCTCTTCCGTTTCGTTATCCCATATGAGTTTGCTGTAAGCATTTTGCCAGGCGGCCGAGAAATACCAGTTTTCTTCGAATCGAACCGAAACTCCGAGATCCGTCGCAAACCCGGAGCCTCCCAACGCTGTGCGCATTAAAAGGCTTCCGCTTCCGACAAATCCGGTATCGGTAGTAACGACCCCGCCGTCCGATTCGAGAATCTTCTGGTAAGCGAGGCCCCTTAGATAATGGAAACTGGCTCCAACGGCAAATTCACCGCCCTGCCATTTCTGGATCGCCCTGCCGTACGACAATGAGGCATCCGCAATGCCATAGCCCTCGCTCCGACTATTGGATAGCGATACCTCTCGCATCACGGCATTACCGTAAAGCAGCAATTCGAATGGGTCGCGGTCGAGATTTATGCTGGAGGCTGCATACCCCTTATAGGTAACCGCAAAATTGCTCACCGAGAAGTTCAATGCCGAAGCCTCCGCAAGCAGATCGAGCGAAAGGCCGTCGGCAGGGATCGAGTTTAAAATATCCTGCTTATCGCCGTCGGTGAGAAACTTGCCATTGTACTTATCATATGCCGACAGCGAAAAACTATTGTTTTTCACCCCGACACCGACGTTAAAAAGGTTGATCGAGAAATTATTGCCGTCAGAGAGGCCGAGATTGGCCGGGTTCCAGTAAGGAGCCTCGATGTTTCTGGCTAGCGCGGTGTAAGCGCCCCCCATGGCTACGGCGCGCGGACTGGATTCGCCCCATCCCAGTGCGATCCCGAAAGCGAAGAGCCAGATCAAAACGCTCCCCGATAATATTTTCAGCGATTTTCTGATGATATCCATTTTCCCCTCCTATTCGTTATCCCAGATATTGTCGCCGACCTGAATCTGCAGTCTGGCGTTGGATTTTACGTTTATGTAATCCGTTCCCAACACGTGGACGCCTGCGGAATCGGTCGGCAATAGATTTATCATCTGGCCAAAATAAACGATATCGTTATCGAAAATACTGAACTGGTCACTGGTCAAGGAATCGGATATATTCGAAATTACCGATTCGATCACATGCCCGTTTTCATCCGTGATGCCAGGTTCGAGCGTGTACGGCCCCAGAATCAGCGTAGCCGGATGATCATAAAGTGTGGAATCCGGAACGACGCCTATATATAAGGTCATTGACAGACCAAGAGGCAGATGACTGTCGAATTCAACGTCAATGGTGCCGTATTTAAAGGTTTCATCAAAATTATCGGGTCGCGAATCCTCATCGATCTCTGAATCCGAAATATCCATGTCGACCGATATTGTATCCGAAATAGCAAACGCAAATGGCGAGTAGATCTCCAGTTCGCCATAAAAATTATCATTAGCGGTAATCGTGGATATCGCATAATCCGGATTCAATATCGCCTGACCCGATATCGTAATCTGGCTGGGCGCGGGATTGAGAAAATCCGAGAGTTCCTGAGAACTAACAGAAATTACTGTCAACTCGGCTGGAGCCGACGGAGAGCTCTTACCCGATATGCGACCGTTGACGCCGATGGAATTGCCTCCTCCCTGCAGGAGCAGATCGATATCAGCATCAACGGTGCTGTTATTGTATAGATTCAGGCTCAACACCGCTTGAGTCAGCCGGGCTTGATCTAAACCCTCGGGAATCTCAACATCCTGCTGAACAGGATCTATAGTGACGGAGGTAGGTTGGATCTGACCGGTAATAGAGGAAAAGGTTATGCTGGAAAGATCTACATGTATTCCCAAGCTGTCGGATGCGCTGACTGTGTATTGTTGCGGAGCGGAGGCGGCCGCTAAAGCGGCCATTTCCACGTCGACATATTGTGACGAGCCGCTGTCGGTGGGCGTGAAGCTATATCCGGCCAGATCTATATTCACCTGGGTCATCCCCATGGCCGCAATTTGCCTGCTTATCTGAAGTGGACTACCGAAGTCTGTGAAATTGGCGGACAGAATGTCAATTGTGAAAGGTAGTTGCGTGTAGTTTGAAATATCGAATTGCAGAGTCCCTGTAGATATCGACGATGATATGATTCTGGTGGAATCCGTGAGTGCAGTCGACTGGATCTGGCTAATGTTTATAGCCGGTGTCTCGGCCCTGGCGGCGGTAACAGTGATACTGTCCGGAAATGACATAGTGGCATCGAGGTTCTGAGGACCGGCGTATATCAAGACACCGCCGGGCGTGTGGCCGTCAAATGTCATGGATAAGTTGTTGGAAATTCGCTGTCCGGAAAGATCGATAGATTGTGTTTCGGTTTCGAGATAGCTGAGGCCGTTGGCATATGTCGCTACACCAACAACGTGCATGTCGGATTGGTCGATAACTGAAACTATAAAAGTATCGAGGTTAACCTCAAGGCCGTTATAAAACGTCAAATCGAGAGTACCGGATTCAACATCCATCCAGCTAAACCTGTCCATTGCCGTCAGCGCCTCATTGTAGCTGAAGGAGGACGGTGGAACCACACCCACGTTGACGGGCAGAAAATCGCTGACATTCGTGGTTGCCGATTCGTCGCTGGGCGGCTCGA
This sequence comes from uncultured bacterium, assembly GCA_965372205.1. Lineage (GTDB taxonomy): Bacteria > Zixibacteria > MSB-5A5 > UBA10806 > UBA10806 > CBDVBL01. Next base: position 1,061 of record CBDVBL010000173.1, on the reverse strand, counting down.
TATCAATTACGCCGACAGAGTCCTGCAGATCAATGGTAATGCCATCGACCGTCAGGTTATCCTCGACGGTGACGGTATCGATGGTCTGCGTTATTGAAAAAGCGGGATTGCCAAGGCTGTCGGTAATGATGTTCGAGTCGTCGATTCGCTCCAGAATCTCCGCGATATCATATGTCCTGTTGGCGATGGGAACATCCCAGGTTGTCACCCAGGACGGCGATTTGGGTGTATCAAAAGAGCACCCGGATGCCGCGAGCAAAACCGCTATCGGCAAGAGCAACGCCAGCGCCGTTGACATTCTCGCGATATTCTCTTTTAAAAGCATATTCCCCTCCTGATTTATGATTCTTCAAGGGGGCTTTCTGCAATGGTCGTGCCGGGCAGGGTAAGAAGCGTTCGATTCTGCAACAGGTTTGAAACTCCTTGTAATTCAATAGGTTGCAGTGGGTCAGGGGAAAGAGAAGTTGCCACTCAGAAAAATAGGTCGGCCTTCCCGTCTATTTTCTATGGGATCAGGCCTATATTATTCGATTTCATCCGGCAATCCACGACTTGATTATTGACATCGAGAAAAGACGGATCTATATTTTCACGGTGAGAAAGACAGAGCGATTGTTGTATATACTCTCCCTCTTGCGGTTAAAGCGTCGGCTTAGGGCGTCGGACCTGGCCAGGAAATGCGGTGTCACCGAGCGCACGATCTATCGGGATATTATCTCCATCTCCGCCGCCAATATCCCGATCTATTTCGATGGCGGCTACAAGCTCCTTCATGACGGTTTCCTGCCGCCCACTAACCTTTCAGGCCACGAGGCTGGTTTTCTGCTTAGCTTTCTCAAATCGCCGCTATTCGAAAAGGGAAAGCCGTTCCGAGAAACGGCCAGAAGAATTATTGAAAAGATCGAGATTACAGACGAAAGCAAAAATGCTACCGGCAGCATAGCCATCGGGGTTACCTCTACCGAGAGATCACATAACCATAAGCTGACCTCGTCGATAGAGAATGCCATCAGGGAAAAAAGAAATGTCACTATATTCTATGAATCTTTAAAAGGTGAGAA
>CBDVBL010000172.1:0-5151 GCA_965372205.1 uncultured bacterium | reverse complement strand
GGATGATAGATCCCGGGCGGACGCGCTGAACGCTGCGTTCGCCGATAAAGATATCAAGGCAATCTTCTGCGCCCGCGGCGGATACGGCAGTCTGCGGATTTTGCAGTATGTCAATTTTGATATTATAAAAGCCAATCCCAAAATATTTATTGGCTACTCCGATATCACGGCTCTACTTCTCGCAATATACAAGAAAACGAGGATGGTGACATTTCATGGTCCGATGACCGCGGTTGAATTCGGAAGGCGGCTGAAGCGGTTTACGATTGATAATTTCTTTAAAGCTATAGAATCGAAAACACCGTCCGGATTAATTGAGAAACCGGCCGGGTATAAAATAGTGTGTATTGTCGGCGGCATCGCTGAAGGCAGAATAATCGGCGGAAATTTATCATTAATGGCAAAGCTCGTCGGTACCGGCTTTCTCCCGAGCTTTAGGGGCAAAATCGTGTTTTTCGAGGATACCGAGGAGGAGGCTTATAGAATCGATGGTTATTTATCGCAGCTTTTCTCAGCCACCGATTTCGGACAGGCGAAGGGGTATATAATCGGAGAATTCACTCGCACCGAACCGAGATCAGGCTATTCGTCAGGATGGAGCGTTAATCAGGTTATTAAAGGTTATTTTTCTACGCTGGATCGGCCCTGTATCTACGGTTTTCCTTGCGGCCACGGCGCCGAAAAGATTACAATACCGATTGGCGTGAAAACGGTTCTCGATGCCGATAAGAAGAGTGTATCGTTTAAAGAGGCAGGTGTGAGTTGATGCAGGTATCCATTAAAGAACATGATATTCATCTGGTTAATACATTCAGGACAACGCATGGCGCATCGGATACGAAGCGGGCGCTGATAGTCGATATAGACGGCGGCCTGGGAGAGGCGGCGCCGGTTCACTATTACGGCGAGAACACTGAAACCGTAAAGAATTTCGTGGAAAAAGCATCGAAAGTCCTGGGTGATGATCCCTTTCAAATCGAATCGATAAGTGAAAAGCTGGAAGCGGTGGCGGCCCTCAATTATAGCGCCAAGGCGGCCATAGACGTGGCGTTACACGACCTGGTGGGGAAGAAGCTTGGCGTACCGATCCATAGATATTTCGGTATTACGCCCCGGGAGGATCTGGCGACTTCGTTTACCATTTCCATTTCAGATCCGGAAACGATGAAGAAACAGACGGAGAAATCCCCGGGCTATCATGTATACAAGGTTAAGGTCGGGGTTCCGGGCGATATAGAGATGGTAGCGGCGGTCAGGGATGCCACTAAAGCCAGGATCCGGGTCGATGCTAACGAAGGCTGGAGCGTTAAAGAGGCGATAGCTAGGGTGAAGGAACTCGAGAAGCTGGACGTAGAATTTATCGAGCAGCCGCTGCACCGGGACGACCTCGACGGTTTCAGATTATTGCGATCCAGAGTAGATCTGCCCATAATAGCGGACGAGGGGATTTTCCGCGCCACCGATATTCCAAGATATATAGGGCTGGTTGACGGAATAAACATCAAGCTTTCCAAGTCGGGCGGCCTGCGCGAGGCTTTCAAGATGATAGCGGTGGCCCGCGCTCTCAGGATGAAGGTTATGATAGGCTGCATGGTGGAAACCTCCGTCGGCATCACGGCCGCGGCACAGATAGCATCGCTTGTCGATTATGCCGATCTCGACGGCAATATACTAATATCAGACGATCCCTATTCGGGCGTTACCCTGGAAAACGGATATATAAGATTACCTGACGGCCCCGGCCTGGGTGTAACAACAAGATAATGAAACTTCTTATTCCTGCATTATTAGTTTTTATCTTCTTCGCCATTTCATCGGCTCAAGTCAAACTCGAGGTGGTATATCCGAAGCCGGATCAACACCTTCCCGACATCGATTCTACGTTCATCTTCGGAAATGTCACAAAGGGAGCTGAAGTAAAGATAAATGGCTTCGAAATCCCTGTGCATAAAGATGGTGGCTGGCTGGCGTACCTGCCGGTGGATGGGCAGTTGTCTAATTTCAATATCTCGGCGGTCAAAGGAAATGATACAACAGATCATCGCCTGCATGTTTGGGTAGGTTTTCCTTTTGATTCTATAGATAAATATAAGCAAATTAAAAGGATTCTTATGATTCCTATTCCTCTTTTGTCGGATGCCGAGGTTATTTATTCTGTAAATTCAGTATTTGAATTTTCATTTGAAGCCCAATCGGGAGGACTGGGTTGGTTCCGTGTAGGAGAAAGCGATTCCGTAAGAATGTATGAATCGGGGTTCTCGGGATCGGCCATTATGATGGGACTGCAATATTCAGGCAATACTTGGCCGCGCGTCTATAGCGTTTATTCCGGATATTATAGATTCAAAACCGAAGATATTGGGCGAAAATGCGTCTATTATAGATTCCAACCTAATGAAGAAAAGTCTTCTTCTGATTATCCATTCCGTAGTGACTACCTTTGCACCGACTCCATAATCACCGTTCTACCCGAATTCCCACCCGTTATCGGCATGCTTTCCGGGAGATCTCAGATAGTAAGAACCGGCCCGCACCTGGGATATAAACTTCTATACCAGCCGGCCGGAGTCAAGGTGCACGTAACAGGGGCGGAATCGGATTATTATAAGATTAAACTGGCAGAAGGCATAACAGGATATACGAACGTAGATAGCGTAAAGCTTTTGCCTCCGGGCACGGCTATGCCGAGAGGGAGAATATCGTTTATCTCGGTTGATAAAATCGATGGAGGAGTTGAAATCTCTTCGCATATCGGCGAAAGATTGCCATACGAAATAAATGAAACCTTATCTCCGCCGGGGCTTGACATCGATATTTTCGGCGCAACAGGTGATGTGGATTGGATCAGGTATAACGCACACGAAGAATTTTTAAAACTCGTAAAATGGTCGCAGCCGGCGGACGGTGTATTCAGAATATCGACGGAGTTTGAGGCAGCCGGAATTGGAGGTTATCAGCCGTATTATGATGGCAACCGGTTCGTCATTAGAATAAAAAAGAGGTCCCGTTCGAATCCACTTTTTTCAAGCCCGGTTAAAGGTTCAAAGATCGTAATCGATCCCGGTCACTCGCATGACAGCGGTGCGGTGGGGCCAACGGGATTGAATGAGAAGGATGCCAACCTCTGGATTGCCCACGAATTGAGACTGATGCTTGAACGAAAAGGCGCCGAGGTTCTGATGACACGTTATGGCCATGAGGACGTAGCTCTCTATGATCGCCCGAAGATGGCCGAGAAATGGGAGGCCGATCTGTTAATATCGATTCACAATAACGCCTTGCCGGATGGTATAAATCCTTTCTATAATAACGGCGCCTCGGTGTATTATTATCATCCGCATTCAAAGCCGCTGGCGGAAGCCATTCATAAATATCTATTGAAGGAAACCGATCTGCCGGATCACGGCCTCTATTACGGCAACCTGGTCCTGACCCGACCCACCTCGATGCCGGCTGTTCTGGTGGAGTGTGCTTTCATGATAATCCCCGAACAGGAGGCGCTTCTAAAAACCGATAAGTTTCAGCGAAAATGCGCCAAGGCGATATTTAAAGGAATTGAGGAATATCTCCGCCGGTAGAGGTTACTGCTTTAGCGCTCCCGCTGTTATCCCCTCTGTGATCCGTCTCTGAAATATCAAAAAGAATACTATAACCGGCAACGCGGCGATTGTCGACCCCGCCATTGTAACCGGCCAATCGCTTGATCTCGGATCCTGCATCAACGCCAGTCCCACCGGCAGCGTATACATCTCGTTTGAAATGGTCAATATCTTGGGAAAGAGGAAAGAATTCCAGGTCGTTAAGAATGTCTGAACAGCCAGAACCGCAAGGGCCGGCTTGCATAGCGGTAAGACAACCTTGAAGAAGATCGTTAGCTCCCCTGCGCCATCAACCCTGGCTGCGTCCTCCAGGTCGGTCGGCAGGCCATCAACATACTGCTTCATAAGAAATACGCCTAATGGTGATACCAGCCAGGGTATTATCAGCGCCAGATAGGTGTCGAACCATCCGAATTTAAGCATCATCTGGAAGATCGGCAAAATCAGAACGTGCACCGGAATCATCAACATTGCTACCGCTGTCATGAATACCGGCCATGTGATTTTTTTAGTACCTCTGGAAAGGCCGTAGCCAACCATGGAGCAGAAAAGCAAATTTCCAAACGTAACGGATATAGCCACGAGGCTGGAATTGAAAAAATACCTGCCGAAGTTGTTGGTTTTGAAGACGGTGGCATAGTTTTTAAAGGTGAATCCGATTTCCTTCAGGCTAACCGAAAATACCCCGGGCTCCTGGAATGATAGTATTATCATATATAGCATCGGGAAAATCATTACGAGTAGTATCGCTATCAAAAAGGACGTAATGATCCATCTGGAAGCCCGACGCATCATGAGGTTCTCCTGATGTTGACAAGTCTGAATTGTATCAGCGAAAAAACAAGTATGATAAGAAATAATAGATACGCTGCGGCCGAGGCATAGCCGATATCTCCGCGGCTAATTCCCTTATCGAATATAAAAAAGACGGCTGTTAAAGTGGAGTTGAAGGGCCTGCCGGAGGTCATAACGAATATCTCGACGAAGATTTGAAATGACCTGATGGTATTCAGGACAATGACAAAGGCAAAAGTCGATTTCAATAGAGGAATCGTGATCTTCAGACTTCTTCTGAAAAAGCTGGCACCGTCGACCCGGGCCGCTTCATAGAGCTCGACCGGGATCGATTTTATGCCGGCTAAGAAGATTAAAACATAGTAGCCGATCGCAACCCAGACGTCCATCGCCATGATGGAGAGAAGAGCGGTCTTTTCGGATTGCAAAAAACCGTTCACCGGCGGAGAGATACCGGCCAGCTTGCAGAGTGAAAAAATATATCCTCCGCGGGAATAAAGATTGTAAAAGATTAAGGCTACGACCACCATGGCGGTGATGGAGGGTATGAAATAAGCCGCCTGGAATATCCGGTGGCCGGGTATTTTTTCAGCTATCAAGAGCGCCAGTACCAGCGCCAGGAACGTGGTAACAGGAATGGTCCCGAAAACGAAAAAGAAGGTGTTTTCCAACGCCTTAACGAAAACAGGATCGGAGATCAGACGGGTATAATTCGAAAAACCAATGAACTGACCGGTTCCTCTCAGAAGCTGGTAAT
>CBDVBL010000171.1:0-5157 GCA_965372205.1 uncultured bacterium | reverse complement strand
CACCACGATTATCGCCCGCCGCCTTCAGGGCCGCGGCCACACCCGGCGGATAGGAGCGGTCGCCACACGCAGATAATAAGATGGATATTGCCATTAACAGGCCGGCGAGCGGCACAATCTTTTCTCTCATATCTGTCTCCCTGATATCAAGTCCCCTATGCCCTCAATCAATGCTCAAGCTAATTGATAATTACATATTCGACAATAGGTTTCTATGCGGATGCCTTCACGGCCGCCGTTTCCGCCAGACGGTCCTCATCTGTTATCGTCAACGATATGAGCAAAAACGGCAGGCAGAAGGAGAAATAGGAGATATCGAATCTATCGCCCAGAACCGATTCGGTCAGGCCAAAGTTGACGATCGAAATAACGAACGCTATTAATACGACTCCAAAAAGCATCACCGAAATCGAAGTATAGATACCTTTGAGGGATTTAATACCTAATCCACATGCGACCGAAGCAATGATCGACAGAATGAAGACCCAAACCGGTATATAAGACAGTTGAATTGCGAACGGCCCCGATTCAACAAAATGTTTCGCATCCCAGATAAGAAAAGGCGCCAGAGTAAGAATAAAGCCGGCCAACATAGAAAATATGAAAAGACCATACCTAAATCGATTTTTCCTGACCATAAATAAGAAGAAGATAATGTAGATGATAAATACTACTCCTCTGGTTGAGAGCAATAGTCCTCCTGCAAGCCCGAGCAAAACAGGGAAAACAGACATTCTACTGCGGCCGTATAATTGAAAAATCAGAAGATACAGCATAACCATAACCATGTTGCTGAAAAGATCGCTGCGCACTACGATTTCAAACAGGAATATCGGTGCGGCGATCAGCAAAAGGATGCTTCGAAACCCGGATAGATCATTCCTGCTGCAGCCGAGATGAATGATAAGCGCGAATACCAGGAAGCTGAATATCTGAAAAAATCCGAGATCGCCAAGAATATAGAAAGGAATCGCCAGAACAAAGAGGAATGGGAATCCCGAAGGATTGATATCAGAGACATAGGGAAATTCACCTCTTAACAATCTTGAAATCCATTCATACATAGCCGGGTATCGTCCCACTGCAATCTTTGCGGGATCGAACTGCAACATAATTATGGTTAGAATGCACGCGGATAAGAAGACTACTGAGAAATAGATTCTATTCTGAACGCTCTTCGATAGATTTATCTTATAATCCCTTGACACCAGATATATGACTATAAATATGATTACAATATAGATCAACGATAATATCAGCGGGTATTGCAAATAGTCAGCCGCATATTTCCATACGAACAGGGCGTTAGTGAATATATATATAACGGCCAGCAGGATATTGCCGGTTGAAACCTTATGCTCTGCAGGTTGGCCGATGATGTGGTTATAACCTCTAATATCCGGATCTGAATTCGGTTCCATCGAATGCAATTAATTTAAAAATTCTGAAAAAGCCAGCGATATTTCAAGGCTTTGATTTTGGATTAATATTGAACCCTGCTTGACAAAAGGGGGCAATTACTCCGAAATATCTATCGTGCTGAGAAAACGTACAGAATTTCCGGGGTTGACCATCACCAACGGCGACGCCGAAAAGCATTTCGATTTCTACGATATTCGGATGCGTAGATATTATATCGATGCCGTAACGAAACTCTTCGAGGAAAAGAACATCGAGGGCAATGTGCTTGATATCGGCGGGGGGCCGGGGGTCTTCGGGATGATGTTTTGCGATAAGGCGGAATTTGCGACCGTGGTGGAGCTGGAGCAATCGGGGCTGATGGTGCGGATCGGAGAGGCTATGTCGTCGCGGAACGGCTACGGAAACAGAATCTCATTCAAAATCTGGAACAGCGATGCGCTCCCGTTTGCTGATGACACATTCGATGCCGTGATCAGCCTCCTTTCGCTCCATCGATGGAAAAACCCGCAGACAATTTTCACTGAGATCGAGCGGGTTCGCAAAAAAGACAGCCTGACGTTGATCAGTGACTTCCGTCGCGACCAGGCTTTCCTGCCGTTTTATACCTTCGTTCAACGAACCAGATTCGTTATGGGTAAAGAAATAGCTGTTAATCTCCTGAATTCGTTTAAAGCATCGTACACGGTGGAAGAAATCAGGGAGATTATAGAAAAGGCAGGCTTATCGGGTTGGCAAATGGAGAAAAACGGACGATTATTGACAGTAAGATCTCCATCGGATGTAACCATTGAGAAAACTTAATTATTGCCGACAAAAAGAGCGCTGATAGATGATCGTGCTGCTGCAAGGACGTTGGGTATGAAAATCCAGCCGCCGCCTCGTTTTTCTCTGGCGCAGCTGCCGACGCCGCTGGAGATTTTGCCGCTTTCGCCCGATCCCGGCTCAGGGATCGAGATCTTCATAAAAAGGGACGATATGACCGGCTCGATCTTATCAGGTAATAAGATCCGCAAGCTGGAGTTTCTCTTTTATGACCTTATCTCCAAAAAAGCTAACGTGGTTATAACCTGCGGGGGAGTGCAATCCAACCATTGCCGCGCCGTGGCCGCTCTGTGCGCCTCATCCGGTATCGAATGCCGCCTCGTGTTAAAAGACAGGGAACCCAAAACGCCGGACGGCAATTATTTTTTATGCAAACTTCTCGGCGCGAAAGCAAGATTCATCACCTCCCGGGAATACGAAGAGAGCGTGGATGATATCATGAGGGATCTGGCTCGTCGCTACAAAGGAAGAGGTAAAAGGCCGTATGTAATTTCCGAGGGCGGCTCGGATCCTCTCGGCGTCTGGGGTTATATCAAAGCGCTGTCTGAGATCAGGAAACAGGTCGAAAAAGCAAAGATAAGAATCGATACCATCGCCTGTGCCGTGGGATCCGGAGGCACCTACGCCGGATTATATCTCGGAAGCAAAATCACCGGCTGGGATATCAGGATCCTGGGCTTTGCGGTTTCACGCGACTCGCTATATTTCCAGAAACAGATTTTCGATATCTGCCTCGCCGTCGAAAAAGGTCTCGGAATGAATCTGAATATAAATCCAGAAGAGTTTGAAATAGATGATCGATTCATCGGCCCGGGTTATGCCAGAATCGGCCCGGTGGAAACCGATTTTATCAGGAATGTGGCCAGGGATTCAGGCATAATACTGGATCCGGCATACACCTCCAAAGCACTATTGGGATTATTTAGCTGCATCACCGAAGGCAGATTTCGCAATGGCTCCAGTATCATTTTCATCCATACCGGCGGACAGTGGGGCCTACTTCCTTTTCGGGGCAAACTCACCGGGCAACGCAAATAAAAAGAATCAAAAATAGAGCCATAATCACTTCCTCGACTGCAACAAATAGGCAATTGCATTCATAATATTGCAGTTTTGGCTTGCACTAAAAGCCATAGAGCAGTATATTGGTTCAAAGGCCATGGTAAACCTCATTAGGAGGGGTTAATTGCTTGTGGTGCAATGATTTACATTCCTCAAAAAACTGCCGGAAAAGCCGAAGATGCTGGCTGGGGCATGAGGTTTGCTTTATTCCGGGTGGAAGCGAAAAGGCAAACTCGGAGGATCAATGTTAACCAACGGTCTTGAAAGAGGTTTTACGGAGAGAAATCTCCCTCTAACGAAAAATCCCAAGGTCGGCCGGGATAAAGTCGGATGGTACATCTATACCACCAGCGAAAACTTACAGATCTATTTCGACGATTTCTACCGTTTCCTCGAAATTACCGAGGCCAACTGCTTAAGGGAACTCCAACAGCTTAATGTTAGGTTTGAATCGACTCCCGAGGAGCAGGAAGAAACCCTGGCCTTTTATCGCGCCAAAAAGATCATAATCGAGCGTCTTTTAAAGCATCTTTATTTTTGCTACGCCGACTCAAAAAATCTATCATCGATTATGACTCCCTGGTGTTTCGGCACGGTGGTTCTGGAGAAGATCGAGATATACCGCGACCGGATTTCCAAGGGCCTGGTGCAGGATGCCAATATACCGGAGTATCCGTTTTATGTCCTGCAGTATATCGATGAGATCTACAAGAAGACTTTGCTTGAGCTGCTCAAGTTCCCGGAGAAGGCGCTATCCATGCGCTGGCAGTATTCGGAGCTATTGAAACGCTACAGCAAAGTGCTCTCGAATGTAACAAATTCGCTTCAAAGCGTTCTGACTATGATAAAAAGCTACGGACGATAAAATTTCTCTTCTCCCCTTTTGGTTTTTGGGTTGCCCCGCTGCATCATGTGGCGGGGCTTTTTTTATGAGATACCGGATGCCGCGTGCTCGGCGTGACTCACGCCCTCAAACATACTTTTGATTTCGATAGCGGGGCATTTGAACAACTCTACACAAGTTGATCACTATGAGACTTACGGCGGATGGTACCCCCGATTTCAATGGCGGCGCTGTCTCTTCTGGTCTTTTATTATATATTCCCGGCGCCCGCAAGCAACAAAGAATGTACGTCAATAGCGAACCATGAAGAACACAATAATCCCCTTGCTTTTCCAACCTATTTGGTTATTTTACCAAATAGACGATAACTAAAACAGGGGGATAAGCTGTGAACCAAAAAAAACAGGCTCTCTTCGAGGCCAGGGCCAGGATAATCAAGGCCATGGCGCATCCCACCCGGCTTTTCATAGTCGATGAGCTTTCCCGCAAGGAGAGATGCGTGAACGATCTGACCGGGATGATCGATGCTGATACGTCCACCGTATCCAGGCATCTTTCCATTCTCAAGAACGCCGGGATCATCGCAGACGAGAAGCGCGGTCTGCAGGTCTACTACCGCCTGAGAGTTCCCTGCGTGCTGAATTTCTTCAACTGCGTGGAATCGGTTATCCGGACCACGGCTAAAGAGCAGATGGCCCTGATAAAAAAATCTTAGGGCCTTGAATCCGTGCGATAGCTGATTGATCAGGCAAATGTGAAGTGTTGTTATGAAATGGAATGAGGAATGGAAGCCGCTGGCCTGGATTCTGGCAGTTTTCCTTGCATTATTTTACCTTCCAATTGGGATTTCGCGGTTTGACAACGCCCTGATGGAGGGGCTGCACCTCGTTAAGTGGTACGCGCGTGAGCATATTATTCTCTGCCTGGTGCCGGCCTTTTTTATTGCGGGCGCAATTGCAGCCTTCGTCGGTAAAGCCTCGGTGATGAAATATCTCGGCGCCGGAGCC
>CBDVBL010000170.1:0-5160 GCA_965372205.1 uncultured bacterium | reverse complement strand
CGGCCTACGGATTCCTGGGGAATGTTTATTCCGCGGATACCAACAGAGTCTATATGGGCGTAAATGAGGTCGGTTTTGCCATAATTAACTCTAATAGCTATAATCTGGGTGATAGTCTTGCGGACGGGCTTGACGATGGGGATTTGATGCGGATGGCGCTGGAGCGCTGTCAAACGTTGCAGGATTTCGAGGCTCTGCTTGACCTTACTGCGGAAAAAGGGAGAAAAGATTGCTGGAATATCGGCGTATTCGATGCCCTGGGTCACGTCGCCCTATATGAGTGCTCCAATTTCGGATACGTTAAGTTCGACGCCGACAACCCCGAGCATGCCACAAACGGCGTTATCCTGCGCGCCACCTTCGGCCTCTCAGGAGGAGCGAATAGGGTAGGCATCGAGAGATATAAGAGGGTCAACCGCCTCGTTCATGAAAGAGACAATGAGAGCCTTTTGGATGCAGAATTCGTCCTGCAGATTTTGTCCAGAGATCTGGCTAATCCGATAGCGGACCCCTATCCCCTGCCTTATACCGGCGTTCAGAATGGCAAGCCCGAAGGATTTATTCTGTCACAAATGGTTACAATTAACCGTTTTATCTCCCGATCATGCATGGTAATACGGGGAACGAAGCCGGGCGAGGATCCCTCGTTTTCAACATCGTATTGCACCATCGGGTCTCCGGTGATTTCAGTTGCCTATCCGCTCTGGGTAAGGGCCAGGCAGGTTCCATCGGCTCTCAATATGGGTCTTGAGGTGCCTATGTTCGTTCTGACAAACAGCCATCGTGCCCAGCTTTATCCATCTCCCAAAGCAAGTGTTTACGCTAACAGCCTTTACCTGGTGAATCTCGATGGCGGCGGACTCTACTCTTATACCTTGCCCCTCGAAAAACAGGCCCTGGAAATGGCCGATGAATTTGTTGACGATTGGAACAATGAACTACCGTCTCCGGAAGAGGTCGCCGAAGCTCAGGCGATTATAGCGCGCATTGTTTATGAATCTTATATGGAAATTCCGATCGGCTCTTTTGATCGATTACTGCCCGAGACCGAAACGCAACCTACGATTGCCAGCTATCCGAATCCGTTCAATGCTCAAGCTACGATACATCTGAGCGGATTCGATGATAACGAGCCAATTCGCATTGGTATTTACGATCTGCTGGGTCGCCAGGTTAGATCTCTGGAAGCCGTCCGCAGAGGAGAGGGTTTCGCTATCTGGGACGGCAGGGATAATTACGGGCAGCCAGTAGCTTCGGGTGTTTACCTTATAAAAGCAGAAACCTCGGGATACTCTGCAGTAACAAAATCGCTTCTGATGAAATAGGGTCCCTCAATTCAACAATCTGACAGGAGAATAGGTAAACCTGATTGCTGGAACAAATTGAAAAGGCTATAATGTTAACTGGATAGGAGATTCTATTTTCGAAGCCGGTGATTTGATAGAGGACCGGTGATCTGATAGAGAAAAAGAAATGGTTTGTGAAAATATGAAAGAGCAAAAGAAGAGGAGAAGTTAAATGAAACGATCGTTATCAATCTGGTTTTTTATACCTATTTTGGTATTTCTTTTCGTGTTGACTGTTGCCGGGAACGCTGAGAATTATTCAACTACGAAGGCTGCATTTGAGGACTTGAAGGCTGACTATCCCGGCGTCAGGGCTTATGAAGAGGGGGGTCGTATTACCCGCGTTTACGGCCGGGCATTTGGTTTCGGCTCCAGCCCCGTGGATGCCGCTGAACAGTTTAAAGAGAGTTACACCGGTCTATTCAATGTTGGGCCGGATGAGCTAAATCCGGAAAGCATACTTTCCGACGGGCGGCATACACAACCGGTTATGTATAATAAAGACACCGGCGAATATAAATTCACGCTCGTTTATTATTCGCAGTATAGAGATGGGATTCCCGTGTTCAGGTCTGATCTGCGGCTTCTTTTCCGAAATGAACCGGGCTATCCGTTGGTTCTGGCGGCTTCCGCCCTTCGTGATCTGACGGATTTCACCGTTCCGGCCGGCGTTACTGCGAATCCGGCCCTGGCCCAGAGCGCTGCTACCTCCTTTTCATCGGGTCTGAACAATTTCAGCGAACCCAGGCTGACAATCTGGGCGGGGATCAATGATATGGAGGTGGCGCCTGCGGTCGCCATGGAGATTACAGCGGACAACGGAATGGAGGCTACTCAGGACTACGAAAAGTGGCTGTTGCTAGTCGATGCCTTTACCGGTGAGATTCTATATTCCGAAGATCTTATCCTCGATCTGGATATTGCCGGCAACGTCAGTGGCATGGCTACGCAGGGAAACGCGGCGGACATCTGCGGCCCGGAGGAAATCACGCCTCTGCCCTACGCTCGCGTATACATAAGCGGCGGCGATACAGCGTATGCCGATGTCAACGGCGATTTCGTAATTCCACACGGCGGCAGTTCTCCTGTCACGGTGATTTCAAATATTCGGGGCGAGTGGTTCAGAGTGTATAACCAGGCCGGTAGCGACGCTCAGCTTTCGCAGATGGTTACGCCTCCAGGACCGGCTAACTTCGTTCATAATGAAAGCAACAGCAGTGAGTATAATAGGGCTGAGGTTAATGCTTACTACCACGCCAACCTTGTCCGCGATTTTACATTAACATATCACCCGACATATCCGGAAATCCTAGATCAGCATGATTGGCCGGTCAACGTCAACTGGGACGATAACTGTAACGCTTACTACGACTATGAGTCGATAAATTTCTTCACTGCCGGGGGTGGATGCGCCAACACCGCTTTCTCGACCGTCGTGCACCATGAGTACGGACATCACCTGGTTAACGTCGGTGGAAGCGGCCAGGGGCAGTATGGCGAAGGCATGTCAGACGTTATGGGCGTTTTGATCACCGATGATCCCCACCTGGCCTACGGCTTTTACGGCAACTGCGACGGTTTTATGAGATCGGCGGATAACAATATGCAGTATCCCTGCGACGGCCAGATCCATTACTGCGGTCAATTGCTTTCCGGATGCGTCTGGAGTACTCGTAATGAACTGGCTATCACTAATCCCGACGATTACATCGATATCATTTCAAATCTTGCTGTAAACGCTATTCTGGAACACCAGGGGGATATGATCACTCCTTCCATTACAATCGATTACCTGACGCTTGACGATGACGATGGCAATATCTGGAACGGCACGCCACATGGGATGGAGATATTCACCGGTTTCGCCTATGAGCACAATATGGATCCGGGACTTGGAGTCCAGATCACGCATACGCCTCTTGTCGATACCGAGGATTCTACAGCCGCCCTGGCTGTTTACGCCGATGTAACCAGCTTCTTCTCGATGGAGGACGGGTCTGTTTCAACCTACTATACCACTGGCGGCGATTTCATAGAGATCGAGATGATTAACACATCAGGCGATACCTACTATGGAGAGATACCGACTCCACCATACGAAACGACCGTCAGTTACTATATTGAGGGCATTGACGGGGCCGGGCAATCCGCGACCGCTCCGGAGAACGCCCCGGATAGCCTTTACAGCTTCTATTTCGGCACCGATGTGATCCCGCCGACCATGACGTTTGTCGAGGGACCGCCGAATACGGTGAACCTGTTCGGTCCCTATGGACCGTTCATTATCACCGCCTGGGATAATCTCGGGATAGACGAATCGGAAGTCATCTTGCACTACCGGGTAAATGACGAGGCCGAGAGTGAAATCCCTCTTGAACCCACCTACAACGAAGACGAATTTGGCCTCGATTGGCTCGATCTGGAACGCCAGCTTAATTCCGGCGATATCGTCCACCACTATTTCACCGCCCTCGATGAAGCCAATGACCCTAATACAGGCAGGCTCCCCGAATCGGGAACCTTCGAACTCGTGATGGCTGACGCCGAGACTTTTGAGGATTTCGAGGAGTTCGGCATCGATCGCTGGTCCACTGAGGGTGATTGGGAATTGTCGAATTTGGGGCATAACGGCGGCTACGCTCTCGGATACGGACCGGGCTATCCGGACAACGCGGATGATATGGCTTACATGGATTTCACATACGATATGTCTCCCTACACTCAGGCGCGTATCACTCTCTTTCACAGGAATTCGTTGACGGATGGCGATACCTGCCTGGTCTTGATCACCAATAACGGCGGGACGACATGGAATACCGTCGGGGGAATAACCGGCCAGCCGGGCAGTTCCTACATATATGACGAATATGATATATCGATGGCATTAGACCCTGACGAACATGATTACAGGATAGGATTCAGATTCGTCTCCGATGATGATACTAATGTCGGCATTGTGGTGCTCGACGATATCGGCTGGGGCATCGGCCCCATGACCGGTGTGGACCAGTTTGTGGCCGAATTGCCGAGAGATCTCTCGCTGAGCCAAAACTATCCGAATCCCTTCAACCCGCAAACCAACATCTCTTTCGCTCTGGCGAATGATTCGCATGTCAGCCTCGATGTGTATGATCTTCTGGGTCGGAGAGTAGTTCGTTTGATCGATGAGAAAATGAATGCCGGCAGCTATACGGTCACCTGGGATGGCAGGGATGCCGGCGGCAATGAAATATCGTCCGGAATCTATTTCTACCGCCTCTCCACTGAGCAGGGAGTCAGGCAGGAGAAGATGACTCTGCTGAGATAGCAGACAAAAAAAGTAGGGGCGAATTACAATTCGCCCCTATTAAGGGATATTGTTTCGGTGTTCCCCAAATCCAAATCACCTGTCTTACTCGCCTCCATCCTGGCCATACTCTTGAGCGCCTCAACTCCATTCGTTCAGGCCTGCGAGATAGATAGAATTCTCGATGGTGGGTCAATCTGGCCCGGACAGGAAGAAACTAAATTTCTGCACAAGGGAGGCTATGCCCGTCCGGGGGTGGCGCTCTTCGATTCGGTTCATTCTTTCGACGCACTGCATTACATCCTCGATCTTGGCTTTCCCATGGACGGCCCATATTTCGAGGGAAGCATGACCCTGCGTTTCCGTGTGGTCGATGACAGTATATCGTCGGTTACATTGCATATGGTTCATCTGGTGGCGGATTCGGCCTTTCTGGGGGACGCTCCGACGACATACATCAGGGATGATTCCACAATCACAATCGATTTGAATGGATTTTCCCTGATAGGACCTGGTAAGGCTGTCGGC
>CBDVBL010000169.1:0-5180 GCA_965372205.1 uncultured bacterium | reverse complement strand
GAGCCAACATCTCCGATGATACAGATGAATTCAGGCGGCATTTCCCAGGTATCATAGGCGTTCTGAATATAGTTTTTTACCTCCGCGGACGTCGGCGAACTGCCATTGGGATCGACATCGGAGGCAGTGGCAACAACTACATCGTAACCCTTCAAATGCTTCCAGCGACCCAGAACGGCCGCCGTATCCTCAAATGCATCGGGCGTCAGGATTAGATAACCGCCCCTGACAGGCTCATACGCCGCCAGAAGCTCATCCGCATTGGGGACCAGAGCTCGATACAATGGCAAAAACGATTCTGAGATTCTATTGGAACGGCGGGTCTTCGCATTGCGATCATCGAAACCTTCATAAACAAGATTGTAGTCGATACTGGTATAGACCTTCAGTTGCCTGGTAACCGGATTATACTGAACGGGACTTATTATTACCTGAATCATTCTGAGGTCACGACAGATGACCGGCTCTCCAAGATCCACAACCTGAGATGGATAAAACTGATCTATTTGATAAAACTCTTCATCCTTTACAAAAGGTAGCGCTTCATCGGACCCCTCGAGGGTGGGAGTCTGTGTCGGCATGATGTCATAATCCTCGATAATCTCGAAGGACGAGGATAAAATCTCCACCCTCACCCCGGATTGATCGGGGATTCCGACCAGGTGAGCGTATACCGGCAGATCCGGCCGGCCTTCCTCGGCTGTCTCCCCATACATTTCGAGGTCCGTCGCCATAGGTATAACTGATTGATAGATTTTCCCGTTAAGCTCAACTTCTTCAGTTTCGACACCTGCCAATCTGAAACCCAGATCGGTTCCCGACTGACGGCTGCTAAACATCTGCATGGATGGCTGATCGAGGTTGGCCGGTTCCAGCAGATAACTATTCGTCTCCGCGGAAACCATCACCAGCGGTATGCTGAGAAACGCTACTAGATAATAAAACACGCTTTTCACAATGCTCTCCCGATTAATCTGGTTTTTGTTTTCTAAGATCCTGCAATCAAAGGGATGAGATCCCTTGTAAGTTGTTCAGAAGATTAAACAATATCGGTACTGGTTTAATTCCATTTTCATGAGTATCGGCTGCTCCCGTATGTAATCCCGCGCCTTCGAATAATCGCGATCGTACAAAAAGCCATTAATATCAGCGCCATAGTGATCATGCCCCATTCCGAAAGGGTAGGTACCGGCTCCGGATTCACTGGTTCAAGAAGAACATCCAATTCCGTTGGCCCGCCGGAAGTGATAATGACATTTCCAATAGTCTGAGTAAAGTAGTCGTCTTTAAGAAACCTCAATGTATAACTTCCAGGCGCCAGCAGCCGGCGATAGCGTCCGTAATCCGGCCTTGACAATCGGGGATTAATATCCGCGTTAATATGCTCGAGAACCTGCACCTCCGCCTCGATCGGCAGCAACGTGAAAGAATCACGGATGATCCCGGTTATGCCCGCACCCAGAGCCCTATCGAGAAGATAATATTGTCCCGGAAGGTGTGCTGTGACAATGGTGTCAACCAGGGCGGGGTCCTGAATCGTGGTGTCGGAAACTTCGACCGAAAACGCCACCGACCCGAAATTGCCGTAAAAATAAGTTTTGAAATCGCCCTTGTTCACCAAAGCCCGGCGCGCCGTATAGGTTACCGTGTTAGAATCGTCCGGTATGGCTTCTATTAAAGACGTAAATGATTGGCAAATAGACTGCCTCAAGGTTTCATCGGGGCCAAAACCATGACCGCCCTCGTTGGAATACCAGTACCACGGATAATATGCCACATTGGGCCGGCCGTAGGTCGGCGAATGGTAATCCAACGCCACCAGCGGCCGATACCTCCAGCCGAAATCTGCCATGGCGATGTTCTCTGTCTGCGTGAAGGGAGCCTCCCCCTTATAAGTGAGGGATTCCGGAGTGGTGGCATTGAGGCCGTCGTCTATGGACCAGCCGAAATCGTAGTTGCGGTTGTTGTCGACGCCGTCGTGAAAATCGAAAATCCCGTTGTTGTCGTTGTCGCATTTATTCTTGCGCCATTCGGTATCCCCCTCCTCCACAACTATATGACCCTCGGGATTGATGAAGGGGATACAGAATATCTCGAGATCAGCTATGTATCCTATCACGTCGGGATCCTCATCATCATAGCGAGCAAATATATCCTGAATAAAATTCATGACAACTTCCACGCCCAATACCTCGTCGGCGTGAACTCCCCCGCAATAGAAGACTGCCGGTTCGTCTTCGTCGACATCTACGTTATCAGAAATCTTTACTCTGAGCATGGGGACGGAATCGCGTGTGGATAATCCCACGGTATCCAGCTTGCAGATCTCCGGATAACTTTCCTGCAGATCCGTCAGGGTCTGCAGAGCATCACTGTATCGGGTGTAAATCTCAGGAAGTTGAGCATCAGAATCTGCAAATGCTAGGATCGATACTGTGAAAATTAGAACGAATTGGCAAGAGCGTTTCATGGCTTCCTACTCCTCATTCACCATTATCCACAAGAGACTATACAATCCTTTATTTCTATCGAAATTGAAGGCACCATTATTACCCTTCCAGGGGAAGATGAAAAACCACCCTTCAATAATCTCTATATTATCGCTATATTGTCAAGCGGTTAGTTATATTGCCGCTTGCAGTTCGCCAGGGTGATTTCCCTTGACACCTATGAGTTATTGAGTATCGTAAATAGGGCTTCGTGTTGTTCGGAGATGCTTAATCATCTTTTTCCGGAGCCCCGGAATGGATGGTATAAACCAATGGCGGCGAATGGCATGGGAAAATCTGAACGTCATAGTGCTTTATCACGGCGGGCTTTCATGGGAACCGTTACCGGGGCTGCAGCCATGGCCTTGATCAGTCTCGATCGTAGAGCTATCGCAGGAGGTTCGCCGCGGAATGAGCTAATAGCCGATTATATCGGGCGATTATGCTATAATGAGAATCCCCTTGGCCCGTCCCGCCGCGCTATTGAGGCCATCAGGCGCAATGCCGGTATGGCTCATCGGTACCCTGAATGGTATGCCGAATCGCTAAAAGCGGAGTTGGCATCTCGTTATGGTCTATCGTCGGACAAGATCATCTGCGGCGCAGGCGCAACGGAGATACTTCGTTTATGTGCCATGGCGTTCAGCCAGCCTGATGGAAACGTTGTTGTGCCTTACCCTTCATATGGACAGTTTCCTGCGGATGCTGAGTTCTTCGAGTCGACTGTCAGATATGTCGAACTCGATAATAGCTATCACGTGGATCTTCAAGGTTTGATGAATAACGTTGACTCGAATACGACAGCAGTCTGTATTACCAATCCCAATAATCCCACGGCGACCGTTGTCGATCCATCAAAGCTTAGAAATTTCGTTGACTATCTGCCGTCACAGGTGGTGACCATTGTCGACGAAGCATATCATGAATTTATATCCAACTGGATTCGACCGTCGGTAACCGAGAAATATCCCTCTGCAATAAAATTAGTCCGTTCCGGAAAGAACGTGGTGGTGGTTAAAACCTTCAGTAAAGCCCATGGCCTTGCGGGGGCTCGTATCGGTTACGCCGTCGGGCTGACCCCGGCTATCTCTTCCATGCGATCTTATCATTTATACGCCACCATATCCCGCCATTCTCTGGAGGCGGCCAGGGCCTCCCTGGATGACGAAACGCATATAAAAAATACAGTTGATCTGGCCCGTGAAACTAAGGCTTATTGTTTCGATCAGTTCGATCAAATGGGGCTGGAATATATTTCCTCGGAAACGAATTTTTTCATGGTTGACGTTGGACGAGCTGCCGATCCGGTTAGATCTCAACTGGCTCAGAGGGGAATATATGTTCGCACGGGTTGGGGAATGCCGGATCATTTGCGCGTCTCCACCGGGACGATGCAGGAGATGATAGATTTCGTCGCGGCTCTGACCGATATTCTCGAAGGAATCCCCAATGCGCGTAAGACCGGCGACACTCCCGAATTGCCTGCAATGGTCGAGCTGTATCAGGCCTATCCAAATCCATTTAATTCATCTACGAAAATAAGGATTTTCTTACCGGCTGCCGGCCATGCCAGGCTTGAAATTTTCGATATCCGCGGTCGCGCTGTGAAAGTCCTGACAAGAAAGGTGCTTGGCGCCGGTGAATACTCGTTTGTCTGGAATGGAACCAATCGAACCGGGCGCCCGGTATCCTCGGGTTCCTATTTCTATCGGCTGACATCCGGCGATAAGGTGATAACGAGGAAGATGTTGTTTCTGCAATAGCTATGATGTGATTGTCTCATCAGAAAGATAATCTTAAAACACATGAAAGAATATCTATCTGAGAAAGCTGGCCCTGAATGTCCTTTGAAAGCCGGCGGCGATAGAGTCTATGATCTCGCAAAAGCAAATGGCTTGCAAAACCATAAATAGTATCTTAGATTCCATTTGAATGATTCAAAAGTATTTGACGGGACGCACCTGGCTGTTAACGGCATCTTGCACGCCGCTATTATTATTGGTATTTTGCGATGTCGACCCAAAAAAGGCGCTGGTGGAAATGAATGAACTCATACCTGAAAAAATCCTCGATTGGACCGCGGTAGATGAATTCAAAGCGTATGACCGGGAGTCGATTTTCGACTATATCGATGGTGCGGGCGAGGTCTATCGGCAATATGATTTTCGAAAGCTGCTTGTAAAACGACTTAAAAAGACGAACTATCCTTCCATAACCGTAGAATTATTCGATATGGGGAGTTCCCGGGATGCTTTCGGCGTATTCAGTCATTCCCGGGAGGGCGAGGATGCCGCCATAGGGCAGGGCTCGGAATTCAGGGGCGGCTTGCTTTGCTTCTGGAAGAGCAGATTCTTCATCTGTATTTATGCCGAGAAAAGAACGGATAAGACGGATATCGCCGTCCTTGAGCTGGCACGAAATATTGAGCGGAAAATCGGGCAATCCGGCCCCCCGCCTGGACTGTTGAATTATTTACCGGAAGAAGGTCTGATATATTCAAGCATTATCTATTTTCATAATCAGGCCTCGCTAAACTACCACTATTATCTTGCAGAGAAAAACATTCTTCACTTAACAGAAAACACGGAGGCGGTGATCGCCCGATATGATCCCGATAAGGTTTTTCTCTTGTGTATAAGATATAATAATGAGGATCCGGCGAGAAAGTCATTGCAGGATTTCATCGCCGGC
>CBDVBL010000168.1:0-5200 GCA_965372205.1 uncultured bacterium | reverse complement strand
CGATCTGATTAATGGTGCCGTCCCTGGGATCCACCAGATAGATTATGGCTATTTCATACTCTATGACACGCTTCAGGTTATCAAGGATCTTATCAAGCAGTTCATTCAGCTCCAACGACCCCGATAGGGCTATGCCAACCTCATGCAGGGACTTAGCCTCCTCCAGGGCACGAACGGCCTCCTTGAGAATCCAGGCGTTTCGCAGTGTCAACGCGATCCGTTCCGCAATCACTTCGAGAAGTTCCAGATCCTGGCCTTGAAATTTGCCGCCCTCCTCACCGTTAATTGCCTGCACCAACCCCAGATATTGGCCGGCTGCAAAAAGAGGAACGCTTAATATATTTCCGGGAATCAGGCCGAGAGAATCATGTATCCGCCTGCTGTATTCCGTTTCTGTGCTGATGTTATCGATTTCAATCGGTCTCCGGCCTGCAGAATCCCAACCGGGGATGTTTTTTCTTTCTATTAATGGAAAAGTATGGACCTTCTCGGGCAATCCCTTTTCGGCAGCAAAACAGTTCAAGGAATGATCGTGAAGGTCCAACAGAATTAAGCATGCCCCCCGGGCGTTAAATCTTTTTGTGAGAATCTCCAGGGCGTTGCTGACTACCGTTTGAAGTTCCAGATCAGAGTTTAGAGCCCTGAACGATTCTATCAACAGTTTCTCCCGGGACGAAAAGCCTTTTCCTGAATAGTACGTCATCAATTCTAAATACCTTGTTTTGCCGGTAAATAGTTGCGGATTCGCATCAAAGCATTATCGACGCTGCAACAATCTATCACGACAACTGCGATGTATTAAGGAGCCAATATATATGTTAAACGGATCCCTGTCAATACGGTTGGATTCTCTCGTTCTACCTCTGGAAAAGAGTCATCTTTACCTTATCTTGCCAGTTGTAATCTTTGACCTCGTTTCGCATGGAAGAGTGTACAAGTATGTAAGCGCCGGTGTCTTCAAAGTCCACAAAAATGAAATAAACCCCGCCTTCAATGCCATGATACCACCATCTTTCCCAGGCCCTCTCCTCGATTGACGAATAGTATCGTTCTGTATCCGAGGGTTCGCCGTAGAGAACAAAGACTCGTCCCTGATCCATTTTCCAGCCTGGAATGAATCCTTTATATTGACCGAATTTATCTTCGGCGTATTTAAGCCGGCGATAATGCTCCAGTTGAAATTCATTCTCCGGCGTATCGGGGTCGGGGTCGCGATAGGTCCAGAAATCCTTCTGGAAGTTCGATTTCCCCTGCAGATTGAGAGAATTGTAAAGCTTCAATTCCTGAGGTGTGGCAATATAAGCTATATCGTTACGAAACTTCTCCGCGTCTTCCTCGTTATTAATTCTGGTGGCCTGCGGAAACATCGTCAAAATCGCCTGCAATTTTTCCTGCCTCAGCCGCCCCGGTGATGCAACGAGTGTAAATCCTTTCTCGGCGCTCACAGATTCTGCGCCATCGGTCAATATCAGCTTGATCTTATATAGTCCCCCGTCAAGAGTCGCAGTCGAAAAGCCGGTCATGATCGCCGCCGAAGATCCTGGCTTCGGGTAGACTGTCGGCCGGATCGACTTGATGTTTTCTCCATTAAGATCAAGGATGCTGAGGGAAACCGAATATGTACTTTCAGCCTCGGGCGACGTATCCAGGTTATACGCCTCGGCATAGATATATACAGCGCCGCTTCC
This sequence comes from uncultured bacterium, assembly GCA_965372205.1. Lineage (GTDB taxonomy): Bacteria > Zixibacteria > MSB-5A5 > UBA10806 > UBA10806 > CBDVBL01. Next base: position 3,512 of record CBDVBL010000168.1, on the reverse strand, counting down.
CTGCATAAAGCGCCCGGATGGATTGGGCAGGATACGATGTCCGGCCTTGAAGAATCTGCCAACGCTATCGGGGGTTATTTCGTAGGCGAGTTCAAGTGATGAGATTTCGAGTCCTTCATCGCTAAAAGAGGGAACATCCATTTCGAAAGAACAGATACCCTCTTGGGTATCATTGAGAGCATACAACATGATTGAGTATTTCCCCACCGGGAATACCTCGGCCACCATATCGGAAATCAGAAAATCCGAATCCTCGAGAGCCGAGAGATCTTTAATTCGAGATCCCGCTTTCCAGCTTGCCGAATCAATCAATACACCTTCCGTGTCTCTAACTGCTATCCGGAAGTCAATTATAGCCACATAACCGCTGGTATCAGGATGGAATTTCAACTGCCCCCGCGGCAGGTTGAAATATATCTCAACATAGGAACCGGTGCTATCCCCCTCCAGACGATACGCGCAATAGCTTGCGCTGAGTTGAAGCGATCCTGATGCCTCCTGGTCGGCATCGGTATCGACGGCGGAGGCTACAAGAAATATCCCGATTGCCAGAAATGTTCTGAATAAACTAGCCACAAATCACCTTAGTCGTCTTATATCACCATCATAAGGATACTGCAACTCATAATCGCCATATCCATTATAATCCACAAAAACGAATCTCAATTTTTCCTCATAATAATACCAGATTTGATACGGTTTCCGATCAATATCGAATGGATGTCTGTCTATTTCGCTTGGCGGGCCGTATGTTATATAGACCATGCCCATATCCGTTTTCCACCCGTGCCGGCCGAAAATCCCGAAGTTCAGATCGGAATATCTGATACGGTTATAGTATTCATTCCGGAGTTCGTTCTCAGGCGTACCGGGCGACGGATCGACGGATTTCCAGAAATCCTGCCAGAGTTGAAGATGTTGCTCCTCAGAAGATTTCAAAAGCGCATCCCGCTGCTCTCTGGAAGCAATATATCTTAATTGATCCACTGCCGTCTTATAGTCATTCTTCACAATTGCTAAAACCGACCACTCGATGATGAACCCCGCGTCAGCGGACATTTCGAGTTTACTACCGGGAGATTTGATCTGCATGGATAATTCAAACTTACCCGGTAGCAACGATTCTACATTAAACCGCTCGAGCCTCCCGGTAACTCCGCCACGGCTGGTGAAGAGCGACGTATCGGTCATTACCGATTTATCGTTGCTCATGATATCGTATATCGCGAGATAATCTCCACTAAAATCACTCTGATTATATATTTGATAATAGACCATCATTTCAGGATCGTTATACCCATAAACTCTCGATACGGACGGTATAGTGGTCATTCCGTCCTTCTGAAACTGCGACGTGTCATCAGATATCCTGGCCTCTCTCACAAATTCGATTCCTGAGAGCGAGGGGGTCTCAAGCCTGAATTTCTTCAGCTTCATATCCATCTTCATCTCATGCTCATCGCCCGAGAACCTGTCGGTCAATCTGCCCACGAGTTCATAATCAGCCGGGGGAAGGTTGAAGGATACCATATCGATAATAAAATCCCGGGCGGAGAGCGTTGTTTTGTAGTCGTCGGCGAACAAATCGCCATCGCGGGAGGCTCCGGTAACCTGCTTTCCTTTTCTTTTGACGATAAGATCCACCTCATAAGAGCCCTTGAATTTTTCGCGACGTTTCTCGAAGGTCAGGATCGATGAGAATACCTTGTAATATACCTCGATATAAATATCATCTGAAAGGCTATCAACAAACGCAGCATAATCGATATGGAAGGCTTTCTGGATAAGCTCATCTCCGATGCCGGGAAGGTTCTGGGCCAGCAGCATTGACGGAAGCAAGATGACTGCTAATATTCCGGACATTATTCTAAGCATAATCCACCCACGCGCTATTTATCATACCGGTATTAAGATACTCAAGCAAAAACCGGCCCATCCATAATTTCTAACGATTCCGAATATTGAAATGTTTCTCCTTCATTCATATCTGAGACATTCTATCGGATCAAGCTTGGCGGCTCGCATGGCGGGATAGATGCCGAAAACCAGCGCAACCCCAACAGAAAAGCAAAACGCAACTATCACCCAGAAAACGGAGACGGCCGCGGGCAGCACCGTTAGGGCGGCTATTATCTGAGCTGTACCCAGCCCCACGAGTATGCCGAGCAAACCCCCCAGGCCGGAAAGCGCCATGGCCTCAATAAGAAACTGCCAGAGTATATTTCGCCTTTTGGCACCCACGGCTTTGCGGATTCCTATCTCCCTTGTCCTTTCGGTCACGGAGACCAACATTATGTTCATCACGCCGACGCCGCCTACCAGCAGCCCTATTGAAGAGATGACAATCATTACCATCCAGACCGCCTGGGTCAATTGATTGTAAACCTCAAGAAGGTTTTCCTGAGTGAAAATCGCAAAATCGTCCGGATCGTTGTAGCCCAGGCCTCTATATCGACGCATAACTTCCCTTACCTGATCGATGGCCTCCGGCATTAATTCCGGCGATTCCGCTTTTAACGCCAACCACAGTTCTTTTTCCTCGGGGTGGAGTTTCCTGAAAGTACCGTAAGGGATCGCTATAAAATTGTTCTCACCACTTCCCATCACCGTCTGTCTTTCCTGCATAACCCCGATGACAATGAACTTATCATTGTTAACCAGAATCTCCTTGTTTATGGGATCCTCATTGGGGAAAAGCTCCTCGGCAACGTCTGAGCCAATTGCAGCCACCATAGTCCTGAATTTAACGTCAGAATCGTTAAAAAACCGTCCCTGCTCGGCAAAGACGTTATTGACCAACTCATAATCGGGCAGGGTCCCGAAGAATGAAGGACGACGAACCTCTCTATCCCTGTATTTGGCTATATTCCCGCCCGGCCTGCGATAATAATTCTGGGGCGATACGCCTACGATTGCCGGACAGCCCTCGAGGATTGCCAGGGCGTGATCGTAGGTGATTCCCTTTCTATTTCGCTCCGAGGCCGGCCTGTGGCCCATCACGATGCCCGGCTTATATTTGGATATGTAAATAACGTTCGACCCCAGGGATTCGATCTGCCGGGCCATAGAATTATCCAGACCCGTTATCAAGGAGACAACCGTGATTACTGTAAATACTCCAACCAGAACTCCCAGAACGGTCAGAAACGACCTCATCTTGTGACCCCTGAAGGTCGCCAGGGCCAACCAAAGGCTTTCTTTCATTTCGTAAAATGTCATTTTCCCCTCGGGGATACTGTCTCGAATAGTAGCCGGGATATGAACCTTGTAAAGCTCATTCATACCTCAACGATTCTATGGGATCCAGCCTGGCGGCCTTTACCGCCGGGAACAGGCCGAAGATGATTCCCACACCGGAAGACACCACCAGCCCGGTTACAACCGCCCATAGCTCGACGGCCGCCGGCAGGGGAGTAACGTAGTCTAAAACCAGGGCGAACAGGATTCCAATCAGGACGCCGATCCCGCCTCCAATGATAGCCAGGGTTGCGGCCTCCACCAGAAACTGCCAG
>CBDVBL010000167.1:0-5200 GCA_965372205.1 uncultured bacterium | reverse complement strand
CTCGTGGCTGAGGGTGGGGTGGAGGTAGAGCGTATGCGGCTGTTAAGAATATTTTCCATATTGATTGCTTTTGTCGCCGGCGTATCGGCACAGCCGGTCATCACCCCCACCAACTTCTTGGATACCGATGAGCCGGTCCGCATGTGCCAGGATTACATAGACGCCGAATTCGGCGTAGGTGTCATGGCCTTCACGCAGCCCTCCGGCGGGGCGGCCGTCCGCATGGTCCACATTGTGGGTGGTAGTGTTGTAACCCGCTGTTTGTATATCTTTTGCGATGAGGGACTCGACCGGCTTTTGGTTTTCTCCCTTGACGACAACGGATTAACGAGGACGCCAAACGGGATCAAATCTTATGGACGTCTAATGCCCCCGGAGTATTTCCAGGTTCCGACGGACGAATCCGGAGAACCGGATTCAATTATTGTCCCCTACATCGGCTGCGATTCGGTTGGATGCTTTCATGCGCCTATAGATATTGCCACATCCTCGCCGGGACGATTATTCGAGCCTTCGAGCGATAACATCTTCGTTCTCGATCAGGGAAACCGGCGGATCGTTAAGCTGCGGTATGATCCTAACCTCGATTCCCTCATCTGGGTCAGCTCATTCGGCCCGGACGTACTCGATATGCCGACCGCTATCGATTACGCCGATTACGGCGATCAGGATCCTAATAATGATGATATCTATGTCGCCGATGGTTTGCATGCAAAAATATTCCGCTTTTCCCGAGACGGCATTCTGGAGACCTCCTTCGGCGGATGGGGAGCGTCGTTTGGCAGTATCGGATACCCCACCGGCATCGCGGTATCAAACGCAGACTCTCTTGCCAATCGGTTCTATCTTACGGACTCCCGGAACCATCGCGTTATGCGCTATTATTCGAACACGACCGGCCCCATCATGGCCGAGCAGCGATTTACTTTTCCTCTCGAGGGTCCCGTATATATTAAGTCCGTCGATACCGATGATAATGGCAATGTATATGTAGTCAATAACTTCACGCATAGCATTAAAGTGCTGTCTCCCGATCTCAATAATATATTGCTCACCTATGGTGGATATGGCCACGATCCGGGTCTATTCGATTATCCTTACGACCTTTATATAGATAGCGGTGAAATGCAGGTTTGCGAGGTCTGGGGGCCGGAGTCCGGCATCCAATCATTCTCCATTGTACCGGGCCAACCGAAACGTGAGGCTCAGGAACTTCCAAAAAGATTCTACCTCTACCAAAATTATCCGAATCCTTTCAACTCATCCACCACGATCAAATTTGATCTGCCTCGGCTTAGCGAAGTACGATTGATCATATACAATATTCTCGGCCAACGTGTGGCTGAACCGATTGACCGGACATTGCCTGCCGGTAGTCACAGCGTCATCTGGGATGGGAAAAATAGTTCCGGCAACCGGGTGGCAACCGGTATCTATTTTTATCTTCTCACTGCAGATGAGCATCATTACAACCGTAAGCTCTTATTACTGAAGTAGAATACGCCAGCCCGCTGATCCGCCTTAATCCCGGATTTAATATTAGAACCTGCTATCTCAGATAACGATTTCCGATCCGACAATTGCAATCCCGGAAATGTGGATCTTTTCGCACCCCGAAAATCTCTCAATCCGCCGATATAAGGGAATCGGGCCATGTTCTGGTCGTTGCACTAATAGATAAATCAATGGAATAAGGGGATACCGAAAGGCTGAAATTTATGCCATTCATGGCAATTCTTAATTGACAGGAAACCGATGTTTGCTTAGTTTTAACCATAACGAAGCCAATGGAGGTCGATGTGGACAGCTTTCCAGAATGTTTGAAGTGTTCCAAGGGTGTGCTGCTACCGCTCTCGGATTACGGGCGGGAGGGTTCGGAGATCAGGTATAAGGCCTGGGTCTGCACCAACCCCGATTGCGGCTTTAACATCAGGATTGACAACGGTGAAGTCTCTATGGGGAAAATCATTAAGCATTCCGATAAGTAGCCGTGGGATTTAAAGAGATATTCACAAAAAACATAGGCTGGAAAATCGGCGGCCTGGTCATTGCTGTAACCCTGTGGCTTCACCTTGCTACTGAAAAGGTCTATGAAAAGAACTTCGCCGTGGAAATCGAGATTACCGGCCTTGCGGAAGATCTGCGGATCGATAGAATCGAACCGGAATCTATGGAAATCGCCATCACCGGAACGGGCAAACAGCTTCTGAGACTATCCTTTTCCGACGAATTGAAAATCCACGTGGATCTCAGCGATATCAGCGAGCCGGGCGTTTATGAGAGCAAATTCAACCTGATGGATATTCATCCCATCGATGCATCAGCCTTCAGAAGCATATCTTTTTCGAGTTTCGAACGATATAGAATTTCCATAGTCGAAAAAACTTAATACGATCATGATAGTGCTTGGCGTTGAGACCTCCTGCGACGAGACTTCGGTCGGGATTGTCAAAGACGGCAGGGAGATCCTCTCCAATATTATTTTGTCGCAGGAGATCCACGAGAGATACGGCGGCGTGGTTCCGGAGATCGCCTCCCGGGTTCACATAACCGAGCTGGTGGGGATTACCGATAAGGCGCTCGATAAAGCCGGCCTGAAGCTCGCGGATATCGACGGGCTGGCGGTTACTCACGGTCCGGGCCTGGTGGGCTGCCTGCTGGTTGGACTGTCCTTTGTCAAATCGGTTCACCTCGCCAGATAAATACCGTTTTTCGGGGTCAATCACCTGGAGGGTCATATATTTGCCGGGAAGCTGGATCATACCGATCTGGGGATACCGCATATAGCTCTGGTAGCATCAGGAGGCCATTCCAGTCTGTATCTGGTGGAGGATTGGGGGCGGTATAAGCTTCTGGGGGCGACCAGGGACGATGCACCCGGCGAAGCGTTCGATAAGGTCGCCAAGCTCCTCGGTCTTGGTTATCCGGGAGGCCCTGCAATAGAGGACGCGGCCAAATCCGGGAATAAAACGTTCGTTCATTTTCCCCGGGCCCATATGGGAAAAGAGAGCTTCGAGTTTTCCTTCTCAGGATTGAAAACCGCAGTGGCAGTATATCTGCAGGATAAAGATCCCGAGTTTATTCAACAACATCTGCCGGACCTGGCGGCATCGTTTCAGGAGGCGATCGTTGAAATACTGGCCGTAAAGGCCCTGAACGCGGCGGATAGTCTGGGAATCGGCCGGATATCAGTGACCGGGGGGGTCGCCAGAAATAAAAGATTCCGGAACGTCTTCGAGGAACGGAAACCGAAAAATCTGGAGGTCTTCTTCCCCAGCCCGGAACTCTGCACCGATAATGGCGCCATGGTAGCCGCCTGTGGCGCTTTTCATCTGGAGAAGGGTGAAACCAGCGATCTGGATCTGAATGCGATTCCGCATCTGGAGTTATGATCTGATTATATCAATACGGTTCTCGATTATAGAAATGAATTACCCCGGATACGGCTGGGCATACCCGCTATGAAGCCCGGCCCTGTCGAAGGCATCGAGCACCGTCCTATACTCCTCCCTGAGCAACCGACGGCTCAGCTTTTCTAACGACGTTGCCTTATGAGCAGGAAAATACTGGCTCATCAAAGATACATAAGTATTCTTAGAGATCTTTTCTGCGAGAAACTTAAAGATTGCCTCCGATCCGGAAATCCCGTGCGGCAGCACAAGATGCCGCACCAGGAGGCCCTGCACGGCGACACCGTTATCATCGAGAATGAGATCCCCGACCTGCCGATGCATCTCACTGATAGCGGCCCGGTTGATTTCGGGATAACCTTCGGCGCTGGAGTAGCATTGCGCAGATTCCTCGCTCGCATACCTCATATCCGGCATATAGATCTCGACTATGCCATCGAGCAATTTCAACGTTTCAACTTTGTCATAGCCCGATGAGTTATAAACTATCGGCAGGGTCAGCCCACGCTTGTAGGCCAGAAGCATCGCCTCCATAAGCTGCGGCACGTAATGAGTGGGGGTTACGAAATTAATATTATGCGCGCCGCCTTTTTCCAGCTCCAGCATACCGTCGGCCAACTGTTCTCTTGTAACATATTCGCCATGACGCAACTGGCTGATGGGGTAATTCTGACAGTAAACGCATTTTAGGTTGCATCCGGAAAGAAAGATAGTACCGGAGCCGCTTCTGCCCGATACCGGCGGCTCCTCGCCGAAATGAAGGTTGACCGATGACACCTTCAACCGGGCATCGACCCCGCAATGGCTGGTCTCTCCCTGCGTCCGGTCGATCTCGCAGTTTCGCGGGCAGACCGTGCAGCTTTTCAGAAGCTCCAGCGCCCCGGGTGAGCGGTCTTCGAGGAGGACGATCTTTTTTTCTCGTGAATAATCGGCCATGACATTGAATATACAAGGGGATATGATTGCAGTAAAGGGAGGCACGGGCCAAAAGCCACTCTAAAGCAAGAAATATCGGCGCTTGACAAGCACACCTGGCCGATTTACTTATAGTGGAAATGAGTTTGATGATCAGAAGAAATGTCGGGTTTCTCGTCCTTCGGACTTCGGAACCCAACCTACAGGACTGGAAGGATACTACCCCGGCATTGGACCATAGAAAAAAGTGGATAGTTTCATAAGGATGTTGACCGTGTCCAGGTTTCTTATATTGATTGTTGGCATGTTGTACTTGACGCAAGGTTGGGTCTTGTATAGTACGATAGACTATATGCAGGAAATTGATTTGGGGGGAATATATGAGGATACACTTTGTTCAGATGAATTAGATTCAGTAGCTATTGCGATGCTGGGATCGCGAAAAAAAGGCGACATATTCGGGGACGAATTCGAGTATACGGGCGTCGATGTCAGATTTTCGTTTTCCATATTCCCGTGCGTAAGTATTTACAGATTGGGAAGGCAGCCAGTATCTGTCCTGACGGAACTGGACTCAGATTGGGTGCTCTTTAACGGCTGTGATTCTACTATCCACCAATTCGGCCTGGGAACCATTATAGATTTCAGAAGAGTTATGAGATCCTTCCTGAAGGATAGCCTCACCGAATCATCGATAATGGAGCTGCTGACTTTGTACTTGAACACAAGATCGATACGGGCGCCGATAACGATTCTGACTTCATATGACGACTTTGAAAATTTATTCGGGAGGCCAGGGGCATTCGATGCCGGACCTCTTTATTCCGATGAGGAACGTATGAGGGATAGAAGATCGGTAAAAAAAACTCTTAAGC
>CBDVBL010000166.1:0-5226 GCA_965372205.1 uncultured bacterium | reverse complement strand
CGAAGACCCATGCCTCTGCCAACATCTCCACGTTGCCGAGAGTGAATCAAGAATTACGGAAACAGAAGATCCTGGTTGTTTCTATCTCCGCTGACGGACCAATCCGGTTGTGGCCAAACTACCTTATTTCTAAGGAATAATAAGATGCCTTCGCAATTTGTCTTCAACGGCCTCATATCCGGTAGTATCTATGCCCTCATTGCGATTGGGTTCGCGGTCATTTACAAAACCGTGCGGTTCTTCCATCTGGCACATGGGGTGGTCTACACAGCCGGAGCGTATTTGGCCTATACGCTTGTTATTCAACTTGGCGTAAACCCGATCGTCAGCTTTTTTTTTGCCTCTATTCTGGCCGGGGCAATCGGGGTCGGAATCGATCGGCTGGTCTATCGCCCGCTTCGTAAACAAAAAGCCGCCAACCTGGTTTTCTTAATAGCATCATTTGGCGTATTCATATTCATTCAAAACCTCCTGCAACTTATCTATGGCGCGCAGATCCTGACCATCCGCACCGGGCCGTTCAAGGAAGGCCATCATATCCTCGGTGCGGTCATCACCGATATACAGATTCTCATCCTCGTAGTCAGTGTGGTGCTACTTGCGGCGCTGTGGGTGTTCATCCAGCGGGCGAAACTCGGCAAGGCTATGCGGGCGGTTGCCGACGATCCTGTCGCGGCAAGCATTGTCGGGATCAACCCTGAGAAGATTATATTCGCGTCATTCGCCATCGGCTCTTCGTTAGCGGGAGCGGCCGGTATCCTGATCTCGCTGGAGACCAATATCGAGCCGACGATGGGCTTCAATGCCATCTTCAAAGGCATCATCGCCGCCATCATCGGCGGGATCGGAAGCATCCCCGGCGCTGTGGCCGGAGGGCTTTTCCTGGGCATCGCCGAAAACCTCGGCATCTGGAAGATCCAGTCGGGCTGGAAAGACAGCATCGCATTCGCCATTCTCATAATCTTCCTGCTAATCCGTCCCGGCGGCATTTTCGGCGTAGCGGTGGAGAAAGAGCGAGTATAGTGGAATACCTTTTGCATATCCTGGTTATCGCCGGGATTTACATCATCCTGGCATTGAGCCTGAATCTGATCCTCGGCTATACCGGCCTGCCGGCGTTGGGGCACGTCGCCTTTTCATGCGTGGGGGCTTACGTATCGGCTTTGCTCGCTCTCAATTACGGTATCTCCCCGTGGATCGGCCTTCTGATCGGAGCAATCGCCGCCTCTCTTGTCGGTGCGGTAATCGCGTTCCCGTCACTGCGTCTCAAAGGCGATTACCTGGCCTTGGCCACGTTCGGTTTTGCCGTGATCGTCTATTCAATCGCCAAAAACTGGGTGGCGGTAACGCGGGGGCCGCTGGGGCTTCCGGGAATCCCCACTTTTTCTATCGGCGGTTTTCAGTTGTCGTCGATCTGGTCTTACCTGATCTTGGTGGCGTTATTTGTATCGTTGACAGCCTTTTTCCTGACCCGCGTCGTAAACTCGCCGTTCGGACGAATTCTCAAAGGGATCAGGGAGGACGAAATTGCTACCGAATCGTTGGGAAAAAATGTCAACCGTCACAAGGTCCTCGTATTTATGATCGGGGCATTTTTCGCGGGTATCGCCGGGAGTTTATACGCCCATTATATCACCTTCATCGATCCATCGAGTTTCACCATCATGGAATCCATAACGATCCTGTTGATGGTAGTATTCGGCGGTATGGGAAGTATCAGAGGTTCATTCGTGGGCGCAGCCATACTTGTTATCTTACCTGAGATGCTTCGGTTTCTCGGTATGCCAAGCTCCATCGCCGCCCCTATGCGTCAGATGATATATGGGCTATTGCTGGTTCTTCTAATGCTAAAACGTCCGCAGGGGATTTTGGGACGATATCGTTTCAGGTAGAGTATATGGCTTTTTTCGAAGTTAAAAGTCTTTCCAAGGATTTCGATGGTGTCAGAGCTATCGACGATCTTTCTTTCGAGCTCAATAAGGGCCAGATAACGGCGCTTATAGGCCCCAACGGCGCCGGTAAGACCACTGTTTTCAATGTGATTACCGGTTTTTTGAAACCGGGCAGGGGAGAGGTACGGATCAATTCTAAGAAGATCTCCAGTTTACCGCCGTATAGGATAGCCAGAATGGGCATAGGAAGGACATTTCAAAATATCCGGCTTTTCCCTCAATTGACAGTGCTGGAGAATTTGATGCTGGCCTTGAAGTATGATACCGGGGAAAGATTGACATCGGCTCTTCTTCGATCGAAAAGGATGATTCGCGAGGACGATAAAAACAGATCCGTAGCGATCGATCTTTTGAAGAAAGTCGGTCTCGAACATAAGCAGGATGCACTCGGCCAGGAACTATCGCATGGTCAGCGACGTCTCGTGGAGATAGCCAGGCTTCTGGCTTTAAATCCTCAATTGCTCCTTTTGGATGAGCCTACCGCGGGATTATTCCCCGAGATGGTTACGGAAATGAAGAAGATTATCAAGCAGCTTAAGGATGATGGTAAAACGATTCTATTTATCGAACATGATATGAAGGTCGTCATGGATATCGCCGAACGGATTATAGTGCTCAATTATGGAAAAATTATAGCGGACGGTTCGCCGTCAGAGATACAAAACAATGACGAGGTAGTCACAGCGTACCTGGGACGGAGGAGGTCGGTTGCTTCTTAAGGCGAATAATCTGTCGGTCAATTATGGAGCCGTGAGAGCGCTGGAAAACGTCTCTTTCCATATCGAATCGGGCGAGATTGTCGCTATGATCGGCCCCAATGGAGCGGGGAAATCGACTGCGCTAAAAGCTGTCAGCGGTCTGCTCGATGAATATGGGGGAGAAATTATTGACGGGAGTATTGAATTTAACGATAAATCAATAGCCGGTTTGAGGACAGATCAACTGGTTCGAAAAGGTATAGCCCTGGTACCGGAGGGCAGACGAATATTTTCGACGATGACCGTTTTTGAGAATCTTGAAATGGGCTTATTCAGTCGCGATGGGAAAAAGAACGCTAAGGAGGAATTAGAAGTCATCTTCGATCTTTTCCCCAGATTAAAAGAACGTGCCAAACAAAAGGCCGGTACCCTGTCAACGGGAGAACAGCAGATGCTTGCTTTGGGTCGTTCGATCGTGTTAAAACCGAAATTGCTATTGGCCGACGAACCATCGTTGGGCTTATCGCCTAATTTCGTAGATCTTATATTTGATAAACTTCAAGAGATAAACCGAATCGGTACCACAATCCTCTTGGTGGAGCAAAACGCCCGCATGGCTTTGGAGGTCGCTAACCGTGCATACGTCTTCTCCGTCGGGAAGATAGAGTTGGAGGGCAAGACCGATGATCTTATCGAAAACGATAATGTCAAACGGGCGTTCTTGGGTGAATGATAGTGCGATATGAATATAGATGTATGCGGAAATATCCATATAAAGCCTGGCTAAGATTCCCTTCAATATCTGATGGTGTATGCCAATAGATAGAACCATTTCATGACCAAAAGGTAAAGCTTATGGCAAGAAACGAAGCCGAATTCAGAGATCAGATCGCGGATATATTGAAACAGCAGGGGTTTACAGTATCGACTGAATACAAGCTTCCCGAAGGCAGGATTGATATCCTTGCCATTAGAAAGAACCTCAAATGTGGGATAGAGGTCAAGCTTGATCGCCGGGGCATAGCGGATGATATTGTGAAATGCTGGAAGCTTCTTAAGGTCCCTGAGCTTGATGAGTTGTACGTTGCTGCACCGGACGCCCTTCTTTCCGAGGAGAACAGCATTCATGCGAAAGATCTGGGGGTAGGGATATTATCAGTAACCGGTCCAAAACTGAATTGGATTATTCGTTCTTCACGACTCAAGCCTGCTAAATTGAGTGCAGGGGGCTCAAGTTACAATCACGAGGAAGTTTGCCTAGGGAACGTCTTTGATATATACTGGCACGTCGCAAATCACGGTCAGAAAATTGCTCGCGACTTAGAAATGTATTTCACTCCAGCCGGTCCATTCGTAAAGGCCCCAAATAAGAAAACAAGATTCCAACGAGCTTCCTTACCTCCTGGCGAGGATTGGAAGGAGACATTCAAGATTAAGGTAAAACGTAATGTAAAACAGGGCGTGTATCCTTTGCATTTCAGTGCCACATCTGTAGGAATAGAGCGAATAAGTTGGAAATTGGATCTAACTATAAAATAGGTCACTATTGATGTGCTTTTACGCTTATGGTGAAGGGCGGTGAAACTGTTCTGTGCCCATATTGTGACCACCAACCACCAAAACAGACAAAAACAGATAAAAACAGACACAAACAGACACAAAACCTAATTTATTGAGAATCTTATAGTTATCCTGTATTTTATTGCCGTATATGAGATTAGCAAAACCTATGTCGGAGAATCCCTGCCTCTCCGTTGTAAATTTTCCGCTGTTTTCGATCTATATCCTGGATCATAGATTACTTCGATGCCGAAATAGCATGTATCATCGAGTCCGGCAGCATCGGTTGCAACGATCTCAACGGTCGTTATACCAGGGGGGAACCATGAGCCTGAGGGGGGGTGATGCTACCGTAGCAAATGCAAAGGTAGGGCCGTACGCTATCTTGAAGATAAGTTTTCGAAAATCATCAAACCTTCATCTCTATCGCAGAGATAGATATAATCGGTATCTGCCCAGAGGCCATAAGCATAAGGAGTGTCATAGTTGGCAATGAAATGTGCCGAATCGGGAATCGATATGTCGATTACTTTCAACCCCCGCGAGCCGTCGGCAATAAATGCGTAATCCCCCACAACATGAACATCCTTCGTTCGACCGGAGGTGTTTATCTGAGTAGCTATGAGGGGATTGTGTCTATCGGTAACATCCACAACAATTATACCTTCCCGGTCGGCGGCAACATATGCGTAATTTCCCTCAACCCAGATTGAAATAGCGCTGCCGGTTAGATCCAGCGAGGAGATCTGCACCGGATTTAGAATATTAGAATGATCCATTATAATCAAGCCCGCGACGCCATCGGCGATATAGGAATACTGGGCGTCCGCGAAGACGCCATTGGCATCGGCAGGCAGATCCGTGGAGAAGATTTGAGTTATGTTAGTGGGGAACGGATCGTATATGATTTGATGAAAGCTGAAATTCGCCGGAGAAACCCCCTTGGAGCGGACCGCAAAAATGTATAGCGTATCCGATATGTAAGTGCCATAGATATCCTCGATATTCTGCTGGCC
>CBDVBL010000165.1:0-5231 GCA_965372205.1 uncultured bacterium | reverse complement strand
CCGGCACTTGATCGTGCTGCGTGGCGTGACCATACTCATGTATTATGACATCGCCGTCCTCGGCGTCATCCACCCCGCCGGAACCATAAGTAATCCGGCGGTTCCCCGGCGAATACCAGGAGTTATCCTGAGTGGTGCCGTTGACGTCGATACCGATCGAAAAGTCCATGATGTTATCGAAACCGAGTGATTCATAGAAACTGTGGCAGGTGCTAATCTCGTAATAGACCACTACCTCCTCGAACCTGTCGTCATAGCGATTATAATGAAATGCATCGGGATCCTCTTCGTTGGCCCTGTTGGCTGTAGGGACCATATTCACATGTGGACCGGAGAGATAATAGCGACCACTTTGGGGAGGATCCAGATCCTCCAAGGTGACATCGAAACGAGCTGCAGTTAGAGCTTCATAGTTGTGATCGGTGGAGTCCGGCAGATTCAGAGTACGCTCCGAGACTACCGGATTGGGATCGAATGTATATCCGGAACCATCCTCGAAGCACATTATATTCGATTTGTAGACGATCCCGCCGGTTATTGCATCGACAAAGACCTGCCAATCTCCGAGCGGATAATCCGCAAGTATTAATACTTTCCAGCAAAGGGCAGGGTCATGGTCTGCCGCATAAACGACAAGCTCAAAATCAGGTTCGCCCCGGTATGATTGCACGTCAAAGTCTGCGGCCGCAATTGCGATGGCCTGCTCGGGAGAAAGAGAAGGCTGCGTTGGTACATCTATACCATGCCTGTAATCCGACACTACCGACGCGATAGTCCCATTGAGAGTCACGTTTATCAAAACCTGCGATGCGAAAACCGGTATACCGTTATATACCTGTTGATATCTATAATGGTAAGCCGAAAGGGATTTCTTGGCGGAGATCAATTCCAGATCGGAACCATCTGGATCAATACCCAGAAGCGATGAATATTGCCTGAGAAAATCCTCCACGACCGTCTGCTGATCGGTAGAACCGGCAGAAAATGCAGGATAATAAAGCCTTTCCGCGTAACCATCGGTCGAGATCCTATCCTGTAACATTCTCTCCCTGACCGGTTCCGGCGGTCTGAGATCATTTTGCATAATGCTCTCGGGGCCGGGCGCTTTTTTGGCGGAGACCACGCCAAGCAATACGAAAGCGGTGATGTAAATGGTGAACATACTTTTGACTAACTTCATGCCAAACCTCCTAATAGTTCCTTTTCCCAATATATCCTAGAGTTCCGAAAACACAAGCAAAAGTTCCTCGCTTTTTATACACGATATCAGGGATTCATATTGACCTTAAAATAAGTATCTTTTAAGATGTCCGGGACTGATGCCCTGAGAATAGATACAAAAGATTAGAATATCAGGCGAAATTTGGTTATTATGTGATTCACAAGGGCGGCGGGTGAGGATTATTCGTAAGGCAGGTTATGAACGAGACCGAAAAAATATGAGTGTTCTTTCAATAGGGGTTTTTGCCTCCGGCGGTGGAACCAACCTTCAAGCATTGATAGATGCCGCCAAAGGAGAGACCTTGAGAGGTGGGGTCGCCGCCGTAATCTCCAACAATTCCGGCGCTTATGCGCTGGAGAGGGCCAGAAAGGAAGATATTCCCGCTTATCATATAAGCGGTAAGACTCATCAGGAAAGAAACATGTTCGTCTCCCGGCTTTTCGAGATATTCGAGGAGAACAATATAAATCTCCTGGTGTTAGCAGGTTATATGAAGCTCATTCCGGTCGAGGTCGTGAGAAGATATAGAAGCCGGATTATCAATATCCATCCCGCGCTGCTGCCCAAATACGGCGGCAAAGGGATGTATGGGCTCAATGTCCATGAAGCCGTTCTCGAATCGGGAGACGAAATCTCAGGAGCTACGATCCATATTGTCGATGAAATATATGACCACGGAGCGATTCTTATTCAGCGCACGGTTCCGGTTCTACATAACGATACACCCGAATCGCTGGCGGCCCGGGTACTGACAGTGGAGCATAAAATCCTGCCTGAAGCCGCTGCAATGTTCCTATGAGAATAACCAGAATACTCACAGCCGCTGCCATATTTATCGCGGGATCAGCATTCTTGTTTGCGGTTAGGGCGGGAGCCGATGATCTCGCTGAATACGAAGGCAGGATTATCAAGAGCATCGAAATTGTCAGAAAGAATGTCTTCGACGATCTCATGGACGGAAATACACGATTCTATTATAAATGGGCGAATAGTCTTCACATCATAACTAAAGAGAAGATTGTGAGAAACGAGTTGCTCTTTGATATCGGTGAGCCCCTGGACGAAGATAAGGTTATCGAAAGTGAACGGAATCTCAGGTTGCGCGGATTCATAGGGGAGGCAACTGTAACGGCTAAACCGAACGGCTCTGACGGTGTCGATTTAACGGTTACAACGATAGACTACTGGAGCACCAAGATATCGTTTTTCTCCGAGCTTGGGGGAGGCGATTACGTTATCGGGGCCGCGGCCTCGGAGACGAATTTCCTCGGCCACGGCCAGACAGTGGAACTTTCCGCTCAAGCCGGAAGTGAGCAGGACGGCTACTCGTTTTTTGTCGCCGAGGATAGGCTCGGCGGCTCAAGATTGGCAACCGGCCTGTTCTATGCCGACTATACCCTCGGAGAGGGTTTTTCATTTTCTTTAGCTCGCCCGCAGTATTCCCTTGACGTCAACACAGGATTTAGAACGAGATACCGGAAAAATTCAGGCATAGGCAGACTTTTCTATGGAGGTGCGGAGTTTTTTAGATACAAAAGAGCATTTAACGCGTTTGATCTAAAAACAGTTCTCTCCCGCGGCCGTTTCAGAAGAGCGGATCTATATTTTGACTACACCTATGACTCTCGCGAGTATTCTCCCGAGGATATCAATTCGCCTTTCAACCATCTGATCCCGGATGATGAGACAAGATCGTATCCGTCCATTGGCGTTGGCTTTGCATTTATCAAATACGATTTGGCACGCTTTCTGGATGAGGCCGGCACTCCTGAAGATTTGACATTGGGCGCATCGTTGAGCCTCTCCGTGGGGAGATCGTTGTCGGCATTCGGGGCTGATTTTCAAGGAACAAGACCGGAGATCTCGTTAAGCGTTCTGACGAGACCGGCAAAGCGGATCTTTCTGGGGGCAAAAGAAATTGTCTGGTGGTGGCACCACAGCGGTCGCAATGTTGAGATAAGGCATCGAACAGAGGCGATGCTTTACTATAAGACCGGTCCCACTCAGGTGTTGGCCCTGAGGGGATTGACGGATTTTGCCTGGCGCCAGAAAGACAATTACCAGGTAATACTGGGCGGCGGAAACGGCCTGCGAGGCTATTCCGCATATGAGTTTTCGGGAAACAGGCTGGCCCTGGGTAATCTGGAATATAGATTTTATTTCCCTCTTGAGATTCTAACTGTTAGATTGGGCGCCGCCGCATTTTTCGATATCGGCAACGTCTGGTACAGGGGAGAGAAAATCGATCTGAAAGATCTCAAATCCGATTTTGGAATCGGGCTGCGCTTCGGTTTGACGAGGTCGTCCACCTCGCGGGTCTTAAGACTTGATCTGGCGAAATCACTATCAGACAATGATGTTTACATATCATTCGCAACCGGCATGCAGTTCAGCTTGAAAACATTCGATGGACATTAGTAAAAAGCTATACTATTTTATATCCGGTATTACGATATTCAGGCTATTCTATGCAATTATTCTTCCAATAGCCCCGCAGGAGGCTTATTACTGGAACTACAGCAGGCATCCCGCATTATCGTATTTTGACCACCCGCCCTTTGCTGCATATCTGATCAAGCTGACGACGTCGCTTGGAGTGTCGAATTTCTCTATCCACCTGGCGGCCATTATCCTCTCGGTCTTTATGAGTCTCGCGGTTTTCCGTCTGGCAACTCTGCTTTTCGATGAGGAAGTCGGCTTCTGGAGCGTTGTGGCGATCAATTTGACATTTATATACGCTCTCGGCGGACTGGTTATCACGCCTGATAGTCCCATGCTTTTATTCTGGGTAATGACCATGATTGCCTGCTATCAAATTGATCATAACGGGGGCCGAATCTGGTGGCTGCTTCTGGGTATCTTTCTTGGAGCAGGCTTCATTAGCAAATATACCATTGTGTTTGCTGGCTTTGGCGCTTTTCTGTTTTTCATATCCTCAAAAGAGAGAATGAAATGGTTTGCTACGATCTGGCCCTATGTTGCCGTGTTGTCTGCACTTGTTGTCGCCTTCCCGGTTGTGTACTGGAACTATCAAAATGATTGGGCGAGCTTCCTGTTTCAAACGAAAAGACGAGCGGGAGAGATAACAGGATTCAGGCCGGACTTTTTCTTCGGATTTATCGGGACCGTAATCGCAATCTATAGCATCGTTCCGCTGCCATTGCTATTTGCCGGGATCTGGGATTCGATCAAACGCTCCATTCGGGAGCGATCGTCCGAACATGCTCTTCTGGTTTGGTTTTCAGTCCCTCTGGTAGTCTTCCTGCTTTCCCTGGCCGCTCGCTCCTGGGTCAAAATGAACTGGACTGCGCCGGCTTTTATAGGATTTTTTCTGGCGGGCACGGCCTATTATTTTCAGCTATCGAAAACCCGAAGGTGGGTACGGTCGTGGGGCAAGGCGAGTATTATAATCTTGATAGCGACCTTTATCATGGTGCATGTTGTGGTATTGCTACCAGGATTTTATTTCGGTAAAGGCGACTATTTCAGCGGCTGGGAATCCCTGGCTTCCAGGATCGATGAGATCAGATCGGATATGCCGGAGCCTTATTTCATATGCGGCTATGAGTATAAGACGGCATCCATGCTGGCCTTTCACCTGAAAGGGCGCCCCGAGACGCTCTCTAACAATGTAATCGGTAAAGGCGGCTTGCAGTACGATTATTGGTCCGACCCGGATACGCTCGCAGGCTACAATGCCATCTTCGTATATGATGAACGGGTCGAATATAGAAATCCAGAACGTCTTGCCGACTTTTTTGATAACGTTTCCCCGGAGGAAATATTAACCGTAAAAAAGGGCGGGAAAATCCTAACCAAATTTCATATATTCAAATGTTATGGTTATCATGGATCAGGAGGGTTTGACTGAATGAACAATACAGTATTCGAAACGGATATCCCAGAATATCCTCTTATCAGGCGCGGCAAGGTGAGGGACGTTTACGATCTCGGCGAGTCACTATTCTTTGTGGCCACCGACAGGATTTCCGCCTATGACTGGATTTTG
>CBDVBL010000164.1:0-5243 GCA_965372205.1 uncultured bacterium | reverse complement strand
CCTTCCTCCTATTTTGTAGTTTTCTATGAAAAGTTAAGAGATATTGCCCGGATTTTCAAGTTAAAAACAACTCCCCTATGTTAGTATTGTATTCAATATATTTCTATAATTATAAATGCTAATAAATTGAAATTTTAGTACGTCAGGATAGAAAGGGAATGACATCCTGACGCTATAAGAAACCCTCAGGATGCCGCAAGCATCCATCCTGAGGGATTTATGCTACATTGATATCTACTCAAACACCACCAGCACCTGGTTTTTCTCGACGGGCTGGCCGGGTTTGACCTTTATCTCCTTGACCACTCCGGGGCTCTGGGCTTTTATTTCGTTTTCCATCTTCATGGCCTCGATGATTAAAAGGCCGTCGCCCTTCACGATCTTCTGCCCTATTTCCACCTCGACCTTCACCACCAGGCCGGGCATGGCGGCTTTTAAGACGGCCTGTTTCCTGCGGGTCTCGGCGGCGCCCATGAGCCTGCGGAGCCTTTCGGTCTTCTCATCGGTGACCTCGACGAAGACCTGCCCTCCCCCGTGCCAGAGATTGAATCCGCCGTTGGAGCGCTCAAGCTCGAATTCGAAGTTTTCGTTATCGGCCAGAATGGAATGAAGCTTATCGCCCTTGAGACTTCTCAGGTCGACGTTCAGCCGACGGCCGTTGACGGTGACGCCGGGGCCATCGCTATCGATGCCGACCTCGTACTTCCGCTCACCTATTTTCACCTGGTATTTCATAAATCATCTGGCTCGCTATTGCCCGGCCGCCAGGAGATTTTCCAAGCTGAGCCGGGAGTTTTCTTCATGTTCGAGAGCGAAAGCTTATTGCGGGCGTTATGCTCCACCATGGCGGCGGCCACCGCCAGAGCCTCCTCGGTTTTCCGCTGCGGTTCGTCTGCGGCGTCGAAGTGATCGTCGATGAAGTGCGTGGACAGGCGCCCGGCGACAAATTCGGGATGATCCAGAACGGTTTTGTGAAATTCGATATTGGTGGTAACACCTGAGATCCGATATTCATTCAAGGCACGCTTCATGCGCCCGATGGCCTGGTCACGATCCTTGCCGTAAGAGAGCAGCTTGGAGATCATAGGGTCGTAATATACTGAAATCTCGGCCCCCTCGTAAACTCCTGAATCGACTCTTATACCCGGCCCAGCCGGCTCCTGGTAACAACGTAAAAATCCAGTTGACGGTAGAAAATCGGTGGCCGGATCCTCGGCGTAGATACGACATTCTATGGCATGGCCCTCGATCGCTATATCCTCTTGCTTAAATGACAGCTTCTCCCCCGCAGAGATGCGGATCTGCTCGATGGCCAGATCGATGCCGGTCACAAGTTCGGTTACCGGATGCTCCACCTGCAGGCGCGTGTTCATCTCCAGAAAATAGAAATTTCTGTCATCGTCGGCCAGGAATTCGACTGTTCCGGCGTTAGTATATCCGGCGGCTTTAGCCGCGGCAATCGCAGCCTGTCCCATCTTTTTGCGCATGGCATCATCAACCAGCGGGCTGGGCGCCTCCTCGATCACCTTCTGATGGCGCCGCTGAATGGAGCATTCCCTTTCCCCGAGATAAACGTAATTTCCGTGCAAATCGGCGATCATCTGAATTTCGATATGACGGGGTCGGGGGAGATATTTTTCGATATAGATTCTATCGTCGCCAAATGCCGATTTAGCCTCCGATTTTGCGCCCCTGATCGCCGATTTGATCCCCGAATCATCGTCTACAATTCGCATACCCTTGCCGCCACCTCCGGCGGCGGCTTTTATCAAAACTGGGTAGCCGATCTCCCCGGCCGTGGCCGCAGCTTCCTTTTCGCTGCTTATCGGTTTCTCAGTTCCCGGTACCACATTTACGCCGGCCTTGATCATGGCTTTGCGGGCGGCCATCTTGTCGCCCATCATCTCAATCGAGGCCGCAGGAGGGCCGATGAATACTATTCCGGCGTTCTCACAAGCCCGGGCGAAGGCGGGATTTTCGGCCAGGAAGCCGTAACCGGGATGAATCGCCTCCGCTTTTGATTCTCTCGCCGCTTTAAGTATTTTTTCGATTACAAGATATGATTCAGCCGAGGGCGCGGGGCCGATCGGGTAGGCCTCATCGGCCAGGCGAACATGTAAGGACGTTCTGTCCGGCTCGGAGAAGACGGCCACCGACCTGATACCGAGATCACGGCAGGCCCGGATAATTCTTACGGCGATCTCTCCCCTGTTGGCAATCAATATTTTTTTAAACATCACTCAACTCGAATATTCATTTATATAGCCCAATATATATTATCGGCCTGATATATTCAAAGGATTCTATTAACAGCGGAGGAATATCGAGCGGCAAGGCTTGGATTATTTCCACAGGGAAACAGATTGACTTTATAGTTGTCGATATTGAAAAGGCAAACGCGGGAGGGTGATTCCACCTGCACCGGTTGGGATCACGATTGACTATTCTACGACAGCCACTCCTCTATCTATGGCTTTCTTATTGGTTTCGACCATCTGGTCGGTGGCCCGCACGTAGACCTTTTTTATGCTATCTTTAAGTGTGTCGATATTTACGGCGCCGGTCTTTTTTGCGTAAGCGCCGAGCATGACCATATTTGCGGCTTTGATATTCCCCAGTTCCTCTGCAATGTCGTTAGCCGGTACTTCTATAATCGTGATATCAGTTCGGGTGGGTTTCGATGCCACCAGGGAAGTATTCAAGAACATCAATCCTGATTGTTTAAGAGTCGGCTCAAACCGCGCCAGCGATGGTTCGTTCAAGACCATTATGGAGTCCGGATTGCCAACGACAGGCGAGGCAACGACATCGGTTGAGATCACCACCGAGCAGTTAGCGGTGCCGCCCCTCATCTCGGCGCCGTAGGCAGGGAAAAAGGTAACGTTTTTGCCATCCACCATCCCGGCGTAGGCAAGCATAATTCCACCCGATATAATCCCCTGGCCGCCGAACCCGGACATTATGATTCCCTGATACATATTCCCTACTCCTTTTTCGCTGCTACGGACTCGGCGGTTACGGTTTTTGCCGGCCGCGATCTCTTGTCGTCCTCAGGCTCCCTGTAGACACCGAGAGGATAATACGGCATCATCTCGTTTCTGATTCGCTCCAGCGATTGCAGCGGGGTCATATTCCAATCGGTGGGGCATTGAGAGAGTACCTCAACCAGCGTGAAACCTCGACCCTGGAGCTGGTATTCGAATGCGCGCTTGATCGCTTTTTTGGTTTTGATTACCCTGGCCGCTTTGTCTACCGAAGTTCTCTCGAGATAAACCGGCCCATCGACAGCCGCCAGCAGTTCGCAGACCTTAATGGGATAGCCGTTGGCCTCTACCGTGCGTCCGGCCGGGCAGGTAGTGGATTTCATGCCCAGAAGAGTTGTCGGGGCCATCTGCCCCCCGGTCATACCATAGATGGCATTATTAATGAAAATGATAGTGATATTCTCGGAGCGGGTGGCAACATGCAGCATCTCGGCAGCTCCGATAGATGCCAGGTCGCCGTCGCCCTGGTATGAAAAAACCAGACGATCGGGGAGGTTTCTCTTTATGCCGGTTGCAATAGCCGGTCCCCTGCCGTGGGCGCCCTGGATCATATCGACATTGAAATATTCATCGGCGAAAACCGAGCATCCCACAGGCCCGATCCCGATTGTCTTGCCCTGAACTCCAAGCTCCCTGTAAACCTCGGCAACCAATCGATGAACGACGCCATGACCACAGCCGGGGCAATAACGCATGGGGGTGTCCGTAAGTCCTTTTGTTTGTTCGAAAACTTTTTTCATATCTATCTCCAGTCCGGAGTATTATCAGGCAAACCGCCGGGCCTGGTCCCCTGCGAGGATTATCCTGGTGATTTCCAAAACTTCTTCGCCGGTTGGTATGCCGCCCCCCGGACGTTTATGCAGGTGTATCTCAGATTTTCCATTTACCGAAAGCTGCACATCCTCCACGTATTGTCCGAGACTCATCTCAACGATCAGGAATTTGCGAACCTTATCAGCCAGATCCCGAAAAATCTGCACAGGGAACGGCCAGAGCGTTATCGGTCTTACGAGACCGATCTTCAGGCCATCACTCCTGCCTAACATCATTGCGGATTCACAGATCCTGGCCGCGGTACCATAACCGGTTAGAATTATCTCAGCATCATCAATATGAAAGCTCTCATATCTGGTTTCGTTGGCTCTGATCTGATCGTATTTCTTCTCGAGGCGAAAATTCCATTCTTCCATTTTGCCCGGTCTCAGATCATAGGATTTGATGACTCTCCTTTCGCCACCATCGGTGCCCCTTAGAGCCCAATCGAGTGCCGGGAGCGAATCGGGATCTATAGGATCGAAATCGAATGTTATCGGTTCCATCATCTGGCCCAGGATTCCATCGGCCAGGACCATGGTGGGAATTCTGTATTTGAATGCCAGATCGTAGCATTTTTTAGGGAAGTTTGCCATCTCCTCAACTGATTTCGGAGCCATCACGAAGACGCGATAGTCGCCATGACCGCCGCCGCGTGTCGCTTGAAAATAGTCTCCCTGTGCCGGAGCGATGTTGCCAAGCCCCGGCCCACCCCTGACAACGTTGGCAAAGAAAATAGGAAGCTCGGCCGAGGCACAATAGGAAATTCCCTCTTGCTTGAGACTAATACCGGGCGATGAAGATGATGTCATAACTCTCGTTCCGACAGAACTGGCCCCGAACAGCATGTTTATGGCGGCGACCTCTGACTCAGCCTGAATGAAAGTACCCCCTTCTTCCGGCAGGCGCCACGACATGTATTCAGGAATCTCGTTTTGCGGAGTTATGGGGTAGCCGGCGAAGAATCGGCAACCGGCTCTCACGGCGCCTTCTGAGATCGCCTCATTGCCCTTTATCAACATTCTCTCGGACATATTATATCCTTCCTATTTATAGACTGTAATGGCCACATCGGGACAAACATAGGCGCAGAGTTTACAGCCATTACAGGCCTCAGGCTTGATCATGGTAGCCGGATAGTATCCGGAGGAGGAAAAGGATCTTGATAGACCGATAACTTCTTTCGGGCAGGCGGGAATACATAATTCGCATCCTTTACACCGCCCTATATCTACATCTATTTTGCCCATCGAGATCTCCTCAACTTTAAGTCAAAAATAATCCCCGTAACCGGTTCGGTCAAGGGAATTTGTAAAAAGTTTCACAAGCCGCCAATTCTGACCAGTAAGAATATCCGGCTTATTCCTCCCACTTAATCATATATGC
>CBDVBL010000163.1:0-5269 GCA_965372205.1 uncultured bacterium | reverse complement strand
ACGGCCTCGATCCGCGCCTACACGAACTCCCGCATTTTCAAGACGGACACCGACACCGAAATATTAGCTCATTTGATAGAGGAGTATTTCGAGGGCAGTCTGCTTCAAGCGGTCCGCAGAGCTTTGACTCAGGTCGAGGGCACTTATGGCATAGCGGTAATCTGTCTCGACAACCCGGATTTGATGGTTGCCGCCAGATCCGGATCGCCTCTGGTCATCGGCTGTGGCGAGGGGGAAAACTTTGTGGCCTCGGACGTTGCAGCTATTCTAAGGCACACCAACCGGGTGGTCTATCTCGAGGATGGCGAGCTGGCCGAGGTGACCCCAACCAGGTTTTCCATAACTACCCTTGATGATGTAGTCGTGACGCCCCACCTGCAGGAGATCTCCTGGAGTCTGGATATGATTGAAAAGGGCGGATACGATCATTTTATGTTAAAAGAGATTTTCGAGCAGCCGGAGACCTTGAAAAATGCCATGAGGGGTCGGCTCAATTTCGAGGAGGCTACGGCTCGCCTTAATGGCTTGAACCTTCAATATGACGAACTGCATCATATTCGGCGCATCATAATCACCGCCTGCGGGACGAGCTGGCACGCGGCGTTGATCGGAGAGTATTTGATAGAGGAATATGCCAGGATTCCGGTGGAGGTTGAGTATGCGTCGGAATTCCGCTATCGAAGTCCCATAATCGATCCGGGCACATTGGTGTTGGTTATTTCTCAATCGGGGGAGACGGCTGATACGCTGGCCGCCATGAGCGAAGCCAAACGCAAGGGCGCAACGTGCCTGGGGATTTGTAACGTGGTTGGCTCGACAATCGCCAGGAAATCTGATGGCGGCGTATATATTCATGCAGGGCCTGAGATCGGGGTTGCCTCCACCAAGGCTTTCACCTCTCAAATCATGGTACTCTCTCTTATCACCATCCTGCTGGCCCGGATGCGTTCCATGTCGTACGAAAAGGGCAAGGAGTTGATCGAGGCCTTGAATGGGGTTCCTGAGCGGGTAAAGACGGTATTAGCTCTTAATGACGAAATCAAATGTCTGGCGGAAAAATATCGCGATAAAGATAATTTCCTGTATCTCGGCCGTGGTATAAACTTCCCCGTGGCTCTGGAGGGCGCCTTAAAGCTCAAGGAAATCAGTTATATTCATGCCGAGGGATATCCTGCCGCTGAGATGAAACATGGACCGATTGCCTTGATCGATGAGAACATGCCGGCTGTGATTCTGGCGCCGAAAGATTCGGTTTACAGTAAGGTCATTTCCAACATGGCGGAGATAAAAGCCCGCAAGGGGATAATAATCGGAATCGCCACCGAAGGTGATAAAAAGATCACTGAGATGGTTGACGAGGTCATATATATTCCGGAGGTGAATGATTTTACGCTTCCGATTGTCGGTATCATCCCTTTGCAACTTCTGGCGTATCATATGGCCGTGTTAAGAGGATGTGACGTGGATCAACCTCGAAATCTGGCGAAAAGCGTAACCGTTGAGTGAATTTAAATCCGGAAACTTTAGAAAATCAAAGGAGGCTGCCTATGGCAGGAGGAATCAAGCGAAAGCTTCAAAAGGATAGGAAACTGTTGGTGGAAATGTATCATCGACGGGGGATGTCATTGACGGATATCGCCAGGAAATATGGGTGCAGCCGTCAATATGTCCAGCTGGTCTTTATAGCATTGGGAATCCAGAGGAGAAACCGTCAGGAAGCTCTGAGACTGTCCCCCAAAAGGAGAAAAAGCAGATTCGATTTTCGGCGCAAACACGACAGATTTATCGTTGCCAACTACAAAAAAATGGCCGATCACGAGATTGCGCTCAAATTAAACAAACCGGTGGGCGCGGTAACCTACCGAAGGCTGGCGGTATTGGGTAAGAAGAAGGGACACCGAAGAAACTTCTCCGCCAAGGAAAACGATTTCATCTTGAGAAACTATGAGAAGCTAACTGACAGCGCGATCGCCCGGAGGCTGAAAAGATCTCTCATATCGGTGACTCACCACAGAAACAGAATCCTGAATTGCCCGAAGAGGCGGCTCCGGTTCTACACCGAGGAAGAGGACGGCTACATAAGAAAGAACTATAGCCTGCTTACCGACGGCGAGTTGGGCGAGGCATTGAATCGCTCAAAGGCATCCATTTCGGTCCACCGCAGCGAGGTCCTGGGGCTTCCCAAATCATCCAGAAGAAAATCAGGCAGGAGGAGTTAAGCCCGAAGGATCTTGAGTCTTTTTGAAGCAAACCCGATTCTTCCCCCCGAAGAAAATTCTCTTTCTTTATTGTTCGTACTATATTAACATAAATAATAGACTGAAAAATGATTTTTGTCGGAGAAATGGCTCGCAAGCCATAAAGTGAAATAGGTTATTCCAATGAAGATCCTGGTTATCTCGCAATATTATCCTCCTGAACCAGGAGCGACATCGAATCGACTTGAAGCCTTTGTGCGGGCGATGGTTAACAGAGGCCACGAGGTTACTGTTATTTGCGAGTTCCCCAATCATCCAACAGGTCGCCTTTCACCTGATGATAGATGGCGCCTTTTCAGGGTTGAGAATGAAGGCACTCATAAGATAATAAGAACCTTTGTGTTAACCTTCGCCAGAAAGAACAATATAAAACGAATGCTCTTCTACTTATCTTTTGCGCTGTCATCGTTCTTGGCGGGGGTTTTCCTCAAGCGTCGCGATATTGTCTTTGCTTCTTCTCCACCCATATTCCATGTATACGCTGCAATGCTGGTGGCCATAATAAAACGTTCTAAGTTTATTCTTGACGTTCGCGATATATGGCCCGATACAGCTCTCGAATTTAAAGCAGTTTCAAATGATAAATTACTGAGATTGGGCGGATATATAGAAAGAAAATTATATCGAAAAGCGCATCTCATTTTCACAATATCGAAAGGACTTAAAGCCAAGATAAGCAAAAGAGGAGGCCAGGCAAAGGTAAAAGTGATTTACAATGGTTCGGATCTCGATATGCTACAATGGAAGGGAAATATAAAATCCATAAGAAATTCGTTCGGATGGTCGGGAAAGCTCATTGTATGTTATGCCGGTCTCATCGGATTAGGGCAGGATTTAGTCAATTTGTTACCAGAGATAGCTAAGTTACCCTCAGGAAAGATTCATTTTGTGTTTATAGGGGACGGCCCCGGGAGAGCATCTTTTGATAGAGAAGCGAAGAGGTTAGGAATCCAGAATATTTCGATTATGGACCTTTTGACCAGGAGCCAGGTTATCCCTTATACTCATGCAGTCGATATAATGATGGTAGTGCTAAGAGAATCTGACTTTTTTAAAAGCGCTATACCCTCTAAATTCTTTGATTGTCTAGCTGCGGGAAAGCCGGTCGTCACCAATGTGGATGGGGAACTCAGGGAGCTTATGGAAGACAGCAATTCTGGTTTATATTTTACGCTAAACGAAAAAGGATCATTTGTCAGAGCGATAGAATCGCTGGCGGCAGATCCCCAATTGCGCGAGACCATGGGCAAAAATGGGAAAAAGCTCGCAGCCGATCAGTTCATCAGACTAAATCTCTCGGACAAGGCTGTGGAGATGATAGAAGGCAGTTTTGAATGTTAGCTGGTGCTATTCAAATGCTTGGTGCATTCGCTCGAAATCTTTTTTCCTTTCCATGGTGATCATAGATCAACAATTATGCTGAGAATCCTTATTCTAACCACCAACGATCAGGTCTTCCTGCCCCATTTCTTCGATAGATTGTTCTCGAAGATCGGCTCCGAGGAAGTCGGCATGGCAATTGTAAGTGATCCTAATTTTGGACGCTTTTTAAGGAAGAGTCTGAAATTTATGGGCTTTTGGTTATTTGCAGGGGAAGTGCTCAGACAGCTCAGAATAAGGATGATTTGTCTCTTTTACACGGTGCTCTCACCATCGAAAAAACTATCCTTACAGAGCGTATGCCGAAAATACAACATTTCATGCTTTTCTGTCGAACGAGTGAACTCGAAATCATTTCATCAGGTCCTGAAAGAAAAGGAGATAGATCTTCTGGTTTCGGTCGCGTGCCCGCAGATTCTGAAAAAGAAGCTCCTGGATATTCCATCCCGGGGCTGTATAAACATCCATTATGGTTTGTTACCCCACTATCGGGGGATGTATCCATCGTTCTGGGTTCTGGCCAACGATGAGAAAGAGACCGGGGTCTCAGTTCACTACATGGTTGAGAAGATTGATGCGGGGGATATTCTGGTACGAATAAAAGAGAATATAAGATCAGATGACACATTTTGTTCTCTCGTGAAAAGACTAAAAACCACTATAGGCCCGACAGCGTTGATTCAGGCAATCGAAAAAATAAGGGAGGGTAATACATCGGTAATTCCAAACGATCCTCATAAGGGATCATACTTTGCATTTCCGGCCAAAAAAGATATGGCTCGTTTCAGGGCATTGAACCGAAAATGGCATTGAAACTATCTTCTAAGCGATTTTTTTAACTTTAATTTTTTCAAAATATCATTATATTAATAATAGTTTCTGGGAGTTTTTCTCAGGGGGATATTATGAAATTAGTTTGTGCCATGATTTTAACAGCTTTCATGTCTATCGGCGTTTGGTCAGAATCGCGTGCCCAGTTCGAAGGAGCGGTCTGGGATACGCTGACCTCGGATACCTTAAGAGATGCGTTAAGTCGGCAGCCGTTCGCCGCCACGCCCGGCGGTCTGCATCTAACGCATGCCAAAAGCCGGGGCATGGGAAATGGATGGTCAATTCACTACCGTTTCTTCGATATCGCCGCCGGCTGGAGCGATGATATTATCGTGGAATCCGATTTGCCGGCGTTCTCGCCATCGATTGCGGCGAGGGAATTCGACGCCTTCAAGATCGCCATCTTTTTCGACGCTTACGGTGATATCTATGGCAGCGTCGCCTATTCACCGTGGGATAGCTGGGACCCGGTCAATCTCACCAATTCACCCGCTCCCGATCTCCAGCCGTCTGTGGCTGTCGACGACGATGGTTCGGTCCACGTCGCCTGGATTACAGAAGTAGATGGGGAGTACAAAATCGCTTACGGGAAGATGGCAGACGATACTCTCGCCGTGGAGATTATTCATGACTCAGAGCCTGGCCCGTATGGATCGGGAGCCGTCCCCAGGATAATAACGGTCGATAACCTGCCACACATATTCTACAGAGGTGTTAATTCGGGATTTTATAATATTCATCATGCTTTCAGGGAATCACCGGGTGCCCCCTGGGATATCGAATTCCTGTATTCGGGAAAC
>CBDVBL010000162.1:0-5322 GCA_965372205.1 uncultured bacterium | reverse complement strand
TGGTTCCCTGCTGGGCAGGGAATACGATAACGGCGGCGGCACCAATCTCCATTTCGATGAAGCCTTGCTGCGACTCATAGATGAAGACTTTATCGTAGGAGTAAGAATAGTTGGCTGGAACGAGTTGTAGGCGGTCATCCCGCGATTCGATCCGGCTCGTGAAATAGATTTAGTGCTGATTCAATGCTGACCCGGGGAATCCGGCCGGATGAGCCAATTTCCCCGGGCTATTTCTTTATTATCGCCGGTGCAAGGGATTAATTCTGACTGCGAGGCAGTTTCATACTGTAACAATGATTACATGGGAATGGTATTTTATTTGGCTGCAATGATTGTTGTCGCCCAAATTTCCGACGATGTTTAATGAAGCGACATTTATAGAGCGATTACGGCCAGGATTCCCTGGCGACGGGTGCCACTGCATAGGCTGAGGAGACGAAAGATGATTTATGCTAATAATCAACGCGGCTTCACTCTGGTAGAGTTGTTGGTCGGACTTCTTGCAGTCGCCGCAATAACATATGCGGCTCTGTCATTATATATAACCGAACATAATCAGCTGTTGGCCCAGGAGCAGATATCTGATATGCAGGCCAATATGCGAACGGCGACGGAGATGCTCGGCTCGGCTATACGCAAGGGAGGATTCAATCTTCCGAAGACTCTCAGCCCCATTGAAACAGACGATACCGGTCCTGATACGATAACCGTTACCTACGATTCGGGAGCGCTGGTCGCCGTTAAGTCATTGTATGATATGGTCTCTCCGACTGACGAGCTTCGATGCGACCACGGAGACGATATCAGCAAATTAACTGAAGGTGATTGGGCATATATCTATGATGACGCTGCTAACTTGGGCGAATTCTTTGAGGTCACCCGCGTTCTGGCAGGGCCGCCTCGGATTCAGCACATCACCATGGCTCTATCGCGAAATTACCTCGCCGGAAGCAATATCTTGAAAATCAGCCGAATCAAATTCTTTATTAGCCCGAATGATGATTCAACCAGTTCGAATCTTATGATCCAGGTTTACGGCTCACAACCCGAAATAATGGCGGAAAATATAATCGATCTGAATTTCAGATACTTCCTGGAAAGCGGCGCCATTGTCACCCAGACAAATACGCCGGGCCTGATCAGGATGGTGGAAATAGATGTCCTCGGAAGAACGGAGTCTGCAGATACTGAGTTCTTCCAGGATTACCGCACCAGAAATTTCACTCTTCGGGTCAAAGTGAGAAATCTGGGAATCAGTTGGTCGTACTGAAATTCCTCCTGATATAAGCCGATTCTCGATATATCGTTAAGAACGCCAACGGCATAAATCAGCTCGCACCTTATGGACAGTATGGGATAGTTCCCATACAAAGGTGTTCGTGAACTACACTTCTCAACATCATACAGACAATAGTCCTCGGCTATCATCATAACTCGTTATCATTGAGCATGTTATTGTTTTATGAGGATTGGCATTCCCTTTGCAAGTGTTTGTTGTGTTGTTGAATGAGTAGGTTATTTCAAGAAAGTGGGGTTTGAGATGAAAAGCGATATCACCAGCATGATCAAGTCCGAGGGTCAACGGGGAATGGTTCTTATCGTCTGCCTGATAGTCCTGCTAATGCTTTCTCTAATCGGGATCGCGTCTATTACCACCTCCAATACCGATATGATCATAGCCGGCAATGAGATGAATCAGACGGGTTCATTCTATGCCGCGGAATCCGGACTTGAACAGGCTGCGGCCGCAATGATAACCAGCTACGAGACTACGGGCAATCCGCCGAGTCCGCTTCCGTACGGAGAAGAGACGGTGGGGGCATTCCAGTACAGGTATAATGTCACCGACCAGGGCCCGGCGGTTAACAAGACCCTGAATGACGGTGCGTATAAGGGCCTTTACGGCCTCGTGAAAACATTCGATATCGGTTCTACCGGTTTAGATAACGATCGTGAATCTGCAGTGCTTTTGAATATGTCATTGCTGGATGCCCTGATACCGGTGTTTCAATTCGCAGTCTTTTATGAGAACGATCTCGAAATTGCCCCGGGACTTGATATGACACTGGGCGGACGGATGCATTCTAACGGCGATATATACCTGCAGTCTGATAACAATCTTCATATCGGTTCATATCTGACATCGACGGGGAATGTGATCCACGGTCGCAAACCGGGTAGCGGGCAGGGCACCTCCTCGGGAAGCGTTTTCATCATGGATAACGACGGTGACTACCAGAATATGAAGAACTCCGACGGCACCTTTCTGGATTCGACGGATCCCGACTGGGTCAATAGCTCTCTTTCGCGCTGGGGCGGAAACGTCGAGGATAGAAACCATGGCATCACTGATTTATCTATGTCCGTGGTCGGTGATGGTCCACCCACCGACTTGATCGACAGGGGCGTCGGTAATTCCGACAGCTATGAGCATCAGGCCGGGTTGAAGCTGGTTGATGGTCAAGCGCTGTATCGTCAGGCCGATGGTACGTGGTTGAATGTTACAGCAAGCCTTATATCTTCGGGAGTTATTTCGGCCGGCAACTTCTACGACGGTCGCGAGAGTAGGGATGTTTACTCTCTTGATATCGATATCGGCGCCCTGGTCGGTTCAGGATATTACCCCTCAAACGGAATAATATATACATCACAACCGCAAAGCCACGGTTATGTGATGGCGGTAAGGCTGAAAAACGGCTCGGCTTTACCTTCGGGTCTGACTGTTGCCACGGACAATCCGATGTATACGCTCGGAGATTTCAATACGATCAGCAAGAAGCCGGCCTCGCTTATGGCCGATGCTATCACCATCCTGTCAAATAGCTGGGATGATGCCAATAGCTGGCAGGGTCTGGGAAACAGAAATGCTATGGATACGCGGGTTAACGCTTGCTATATGACCGGCAACACCGAGACAGGTTCAGTGGGGCACGGCTATAACGGCGGCTTCGAGAACTTACCGAGATTTCTTGAAGATTGGAGCGGCGCAACATTCACATGGAGAGGATCTACCGCTGATCTCTGGTATTCACGGCAGGCCACCGGTGCCTGGTCCCAGGGATCATACTACAAGCCTCCCTACCGTAACTGGGGATTCGATACTGATTTGCTCGATCCTTCTAAGCTGCCGCCAGGTACCCCCCTGATTAACATCGTGTTGCGAACGAGTTGGAGACAGACCATTATCCACGATTACCAGGGTTACGAGGGATATAGCGAACATTATTAGCTCCAGCGAAGCCCTGGAGTGATTTTTGGGCGGCCTATTCGGGCCGCTTTTTTTATTTTTAGAATGGGCATCTCCGGACAAAAAGGCTTCACTTTGGAGAGATTTGACATTACATTTGTTCGAGTGCAAGGAGAGTATATGCTGGTTGGGATTTTCCTGATCTGTCTGGGGACTTTATTTATACTGAGCAACCTCGGGTTGCTTTACGGCGGCGTGGGCAGGTACATATTGCCGATTTTGCTCATCGCCCTGGGCGGGTCCATTATATTCAAGAAGACACGTAGTAATGATCCCTAAGGTCGAGAATCCACCGGCATCGTTGAGATGATATTCATCTTAAAAACCTGCTCATTTCCTGGTGTTCCGGCGTATCTCGTTCTCAGGAAAATGAAACCGTTTCCGGTACATCTTTTGTTTATCTATCGAGGATAAGTTTTCCCCTTTATTGCTCGTGCGGGCAAGATTACAATGCGTGAGGTAAGTACGATGATAATAGCCACCAGGATCCGGATAATTTCCTTAGTTATAGCCCTGCCTTCAATAATTCTCTCCTGCGATACCAGAGGTTCGGTAGACACGCGAACCAGAGAGACGGCATCATTCTCCGTTGATATGACTGTGGTGAAAGATTATTCTGCGGGAACAAACATTGTAGATATATATCTATATCGCGATGGAGTCCAGTTTTCGGATGCGACCATTACTCTGGACGGCCGATTCATTCCCTCAATAGGTGGAGGCCTGTATTCTATTGACAGCCCGGTATTCCTGATCTCCTCCGGTTTGAATCAGGTTACCTTTGCAAGCCCGGATGATGGTTATTCCAAGAGTCTAACGTTCGAGATGCCGGACAGCTTTGCGGTGACCACCGTCAATCCGAGGTATAACTCAAATGCGGATTATGTTACCGTCAGGTGGTCGGTTTCCGGCGGCGCCACGGGCTATGTGCTTGCGGTGGCTACGGCGAATTATTACGCAGACGGCACGATTCCCTTAAGAGAGATTCTGTCGGCGGGCAATACGGTTTTCGTGGTACCGGACACGACTTTCGAAGATGCTGCCGGGGATCCCGTTTACGCCATATATTACATCTACCTGATAGCATTCAATGAGGGTTTCGGCCCGTACAGCGGTATCAAATTCCCATTGCCGGAAGGGCTGCCTCAGCGCGCGATCTCGGATCCGTCCGGTTTTATGCAATATGGCACGACGGCGCCCCTGGATTCCATCATAGTCCGTCAGTTTGTTCCTCATTGAAAAAGAAACTGAAAAAAGACCTCACAATTAGTAAGGGAAAAACCCTTTCAGCGCCTGAGGGCCGTGCTGTTTTTGATGAATTGTCGGATCTTGTAACGGAAGAAACCAACCCCTCGGCTGAGAATCTCCATCGTCTTTCATCCACCGGCCTGTTACGTTTGATAAACCGGGAAGACGCCACCGTGGCGGGCGCGATTTCTCGCGAAACACGATATATAGCCAGAGCAGTTGGAATGGCCGTCAGAACCTTCAAAAGAAAGGGTCGGTTGTTTTATATAGGCGCCGGAACCTCCGGGCGACTGGGGATATTGGATGCCGCCGAATGCCCCCCGACGTTCGGCACCGATCCCGAGATGATCCAGGGGATTGTAGCGGGAGGTTATAGATCGATGATTCGCTCCCAAGAAGGTGCTGAGGACAACGTGGCGGCGGCAGTGGAGGACATCAAAGAGCGTAAAGTGAAAAGGGGGGATCTGGTTATCGGTATTACCGCATCCCGCAGAACGCCCTATGTCCTGGAGGGTTTAAGAGAGGCGAAAAGGAGGGGAGCCGAAACCGTTTTCATCTGCTGCAACCCCAGAAAAAACGCTCCCACGGAGTTTGATCTGGCAATATGTCCGGTTGTCGGCCCTGAGATCATTGCCGGATCATCGAGAATGAAGGCCGGAACTGCCCAGAAGATGGTGCTCAATATGATCACTACCGCTGCCATGGTCAGGACTGGCCGTGTTTTCGGCAGTAGAATGGTCGATTTACAAGCCACCTCGGAGAAACTAAAGGAGCGCTCCAAGAGGGTAATCATGGAGGTTTGCGGCCTGAAATATGAAGAAGCGGAA
>CBDVBL010000161.1:0-5346 GCA_965372205.1 uncultured bacterium | reverse complement strand
TCATGCCGACGCTATCGAAAAGGGGCAGAAGATCCTGATTCTCGACGATCTTTTAGCCACGGGCGGAACACTGGCGGCCACCGCCAAATTGGTTGAGCGGCTCGGCGGTGAGATCCTCGAAATCGCCGTGTTGATAGAGTTGACATTTCTCAAAGGGCGCGAGCTTATCAAAGATTATCCGTTCTACTCCATGATGGAATACGAGACGGAATAGCGAGGGTGCGGTTTGAAAGGCAGGCTCCGCTTTCGTAGGTAAACTGCAGAAAGCCGGTAAGAGACATGGATCACCCGTCATACCTGAAAGACCTCCTGATTATTCTGGGCGGTGCCCTGATCGTGGTGACCGCTCTCCGGAGATTAAGAATACCGTCCATAGCAGGTTTCATTCTGGCCGGGATACTGTTGGGCCCGCATGGATTAAGTCTGGTAAATGATCCTGACAAGGTTCAGCTTCTTGCGGAGATAGGTGTTGCCCTGTTGCTTTTTGGCATAGGTCTCGAGCTTTCGCTTGCCAAAATGCGCCGTTTATGGAAGCTTGCCGTTCTCGGAGGGATTCTTCAGGTTGTTTCAACCATTCTCCTTACGTATCTGATTGCATCCCTGCTTGGCTATGCATCATCGACTGCCATCTTTCTGGGATTTCTGGTGTCGCTTTCCAGCACCGCTATAGTGCTTAAGGGTCTGGAAAGCAGGGGAGAGACGGATGCTCCTCACGGGCAGCTTACTCTGGGGATTTTGCTTTTTCAGGATCTGTCGGTCGTGCCCATGATCCTGGCTATTCCAATCCTGGGAGCCGGCAGGGTCCCTTTAGCCGAGTTATTCCCCGCTATGGGCCGGGCCGTGATCATAATCGTGGCCATAATCGGCGCGGCTTACGTGGCCGTGCCCCGAATCTTGAAAATAGTGGCCGGATTGCGGCAACGGCATCTCTTTGTCCTGGCCGTTCTGGTCATTTCCATGGGGACCGCCTGGGCAATCTCCACGGCCGGGGTTTCCCTGGCGGTGGGAGCTTTCCTGGCCGGTCTGGTGGTTGCCGGAAGCGAATATCGGCACCAGGCATTCAGCGATATGGTGCCCTTAAGAGATGTCTTCGCCAGCATCTTCTTCATCTCAATCGGTATGCTCCTGGATATTTCTATTGTGATAAGCAACATAGGGTCCATTTTGCTGCTGCTGGCTGCCATAATGATCGGAAAATACTTCGTTGTCTTTCTGGCCGGTTTGATCATGCGGCTGCCGGCCAGGGTATCAATACTGGCCGGCGTCTCGCTGGCGCAGATCGGTGAATTCGCTTTCGTTCTGGCGGCGGCCGCGCGCGGAACCGGCCTGCTTCCTGAAGTCGAGGGAAACAGGCTGATAGCAGCAGCGGTGGCCACGATGTTATTGACGCCTTTTGCCATCTCATTCGGCCCCCGTCTGGCGGCAGGAGTCGGAAGGATAAGAGTCTTGACCAGACTGCTCAATGTATCATCAGTCGAGGAGGCCGGAACAGCCGGAGTCGAATTAAACAATCATGTCATAATTGGCGGTTTTGGTTTCGCCGGCTTCACTCTGGCCTTGGCCCTGAGAGAATGCGGGGTTCCCTATCTGATCGTCGATATTAATCCCGAGAACATCCAGAAGGCAGCGGCCCTGGGGCATCCGGTATTTTTTGGCGACATCTCCAGTCCGGAGGTTCTGCAGAAACTCGGGATATCATCCGCCACAGAGCTGATTCTTGTCATCAACGATCCCGGCGCCCTGGAAAAGGCGATAAAAGCTGCGCGGGACGTTGCACCAGGAGTTCATATAGTTGTCAGGACCCCCTATCTTCTCGATCTTGAAACCTTGACGAAAGCTGGCGCGCAAACCGTCATCCCCGCCGAGAGGGAATCGGCGGCGCAGGTGGCGTCTCATGTGCTCACCAGGCACTGCGTCTCAGAAGATATAATAATCGAGAGAGTGGCCTCGATTCGGCAGATGAAAGAGTAGCCCGGGCGCAGACGCGTTTAAGTGGTTGGCCTACCTCCCTGTGCACCAATCCCGCCGTAGGCGGGACAGACGAGGACGTCTGCCAACCACCGATATTCAATGGATGCCGCATCAAGTGCGGCATGACATATCAGGCGCAGCCGTAGGTCGGGAGCCCCGCGCTCCCGACACTTTTTTATGCGTGTAGAAGTTATTCTGACCGCCGTAGGTGACATCTTCCATGTTCCGTCAGGTCGTAGTGAAACGTGACCTGACGGCCTGATCGGCAAAGGCGGGTCACGTCCTGCGGACTACGACCCGCCTTAACATTTAATCACATTCCGTAGGGGCGAGGTCTCCTTGCCCGTTGGTGGACACGCCACCACAACGCAACAAATAAATGGTCGTGTTGCATCCCTCAGGATGGAAGCTTGCGACATCCTGAGGGACAGGGCATCTCACAACGGGTGAGGAGTGTGGCAATCCCAAACTTGTTTGGGGTTGGAAGACGGCAAAAAACCCTTGACTCCACCCGCGTCCATTATGTTACTTCCACTCTGCGGCCCTAAAGCGAAGCGATAATATCTGTAAACGTGCGCCCGAAATGGAGGCGCTCGGCTCAGGCGACCCGAAAGCACTGGAAGAAACCGGAGGTTGATGTGAAGAGAATTGTCATGGTTGTCGTCCTGCTAACCTGCTGTCTCGCGCACGCAGGTGACTTGGATGGCTCCAATTTCAAGGTTTCGATTCAAGTCATAGCTTTTGGATATGGGGATGCTAGCGATTACAGTGTCAATACGCTTGAGAAGAAGATTTTAAGCGATTTGCGGAAAAACCTACGTAGCCTAGGTGACGTGGATGTTTTGGAGAAGAATGGAAAGTGGAATCATTTCATTTCCATAATGTTGATAGAAGAAATGAATGCTGTTGCGATCGGTATCTCCACAACGCGACAATTCGATTTCCGATGGTTCATAGATTACGTAATGACAGATTGCAGCGGTCAACTGGCCGATAGCATTCTGAGTAATTTTGAAGACATCCTCATTTATGATCAATTTCAAATAGGCGGTGTTGCCGTAACTGGCGTCGATGGTATCTCTCAATGGGCTGCGGATTATGTATCTGAGTTCGACGTGGAGACTTTGGAACCTATTAGACAACTAAGGATTAAGCTCGATGAAGATGGATGGAAATAAAAAACGGAGTAGACCTCCAATCAGGAGCATAAGTTGACGGATTCGCGATTAGAGGAAATAGATGAGCCGCCAAATACTAAGCAAGTTGCGGTTTGGAAAAATCGTTTGCTAAGGAGTCTCAGTTTTTTATCAGCGCCTATCTTTCTTGTAGCCGCCGTTTTTGGCATTTACTCCTTTCTTCATAAGGACAAGGCGATCATAAGAATGGAGATCATAAGTGAATCGAATGTATTGGATGTTCGCAAGCCGCTCAAAGACTTGAAAATTTTATTTAGGGACCAGGACATCGAGCTGCAAAACCTAAACTTGAAGCTGATCACCATCAGGTACTCTAACTCCGGCCCAATCGACATCGCCCAAAATTTCTTCGATCGCGATCTGGCATGGGGTGTTAAAATATTAGATGGAGAGATAATAGAAACTCGCTTAGTGGATGCCAATTCGGAATATTTATTGGAAAACTTACGACCGTCAATTGCGCAAGACAGCATGTCAAGAGCCGCGGGTGACAGCATAATAACCTTTAACAAAATCATTTTCGAAGCAGGCAAATATTTCATAATTGAGCTTCTAGTATTACATCACGCTGAAGATTCTCCAGAGGTCACTTCTGTGGGAAAGATTATGGGAATCGATTTCATAACGCCCGTCAGACTGTCAGAGGAGCTTGGAGGAGGTGGATTCTGGAAGAGATCGTTTTCGGGGAATTTCATGACTCACGTATCGAGGATGCTACTCTATTCTATCGCTCTCATTATTCTTGCTGTCGGGGTAAGGGCAATTGTAGCCGTGATTAAGGCAACTATCTGGTCAATAAAATTGAATAAGCGGTTGGATATGTTTGAGAGTATCTTGGGCCCATTATCACAGCATAATAAGAAGCATTTAAGAATAGTGCTCAGGAAATGGCGCAACGAATTCGTGGCGCATTATTTGGGCAGATTGCTAAACGTTCTCGAAAACGATAATGATCCAAGAAAGTACCCCTTCACAATGGATTTGGAAGATTACATGGCTCGCCATTTGTGGGAGGGATTAGGTGTGTTGGCGTCTTTGGAGAATCCGTCGGCGAGAAAGATTGAGCCATCCTATATCCAGAAGCTCAGGCTGCTAAAGGAAAATCTTGCAGAGATGTCGGAAGGCAAATTTGTCCGTTACCATCGGCCCCCCCCTTATCGGCATCATAAATAATTTTAAGTCCTTTGTTCGTGAGAGTGCACGAGAAGGACCGAATGCTCGCCCTCTCCTTCTCCTTGCCATTCCCCACATATTTCATTATCTTTCTCACGGTTGGCTGAATAGGTCCCGATACTCTTCGTGAAGGGAAAGAAGATGAATTTGAAAAACGGTATATACAGGATTTTTGTGATGGTTGGGGCGCTGGCGGTATTGCTTATTGCGGTTTTAATCAGCGGCAAGGATAAAACCATCACGCCGGAGAAATTCAAGGAATACAAGCTCGCCAAGCGCGGCGACGATCCCAGCAAGAAACCATCGGAATGGTTCACGCTTCAGCGTGCCTACCCGAATGAGAGTATACCTTTCACCGCCTATAAGAGAGCCTTGAGCCGCGCCGAGGAATTGCGCAATAACGATGTCGGCCTGCAGACCGGTATCTGGATAGCCGCGGGGCCATCCAACGTGGGGGGGAGGATCACCGATGTCGCCGTCCACCCGGATTACCCGGACCTGATCTATGCCGGGGCCGCTTTAGGCGGCGTTTTGAAATCGACCAACGGCGGCGATAGCTGGACGGCGATTTCCGATGTCGTTCCCTCGCTCTCCGTGGGCGATATAGAGGTCGATCCCTGGGACCCCGATATACTCTATCTGGGCACCGGCGAAGCCAACTCCAGCGGCGACTCTTATGCCGGCACCGGGATGTATAAGACGACCGACGGCGGCGCCACCTGGAATTTCATCGGCCTGCCCGATTCTCGTCATATCGGCCGGATAGTGATCGATCCTTTCAATCCTCAGAGGATTTTCGTGGCCGCCATGGGATCGTTGTTCGGCACCAACCCCGAGCGCGGCGTGTATCGCAGTCTTGACGGCGGCGAAACGTGGGAACAAGTGTTGTTCGTCACCGATTCTACCGGCGCCGCGGACCTGGCCATCAATCCTCAGAATCCGGATATAGTCTATGCCGCTATGTGGGAGCGGATCAGAAGCCCCAGTCGTCGAAGAGTAGGTGGCC
>CBDVBL010000160.1:0-5358 GCA_965372205.1 uncultured bacterium | reverse complement strand
GAAGCGAATCTTGATCTCGGCTGTGGGAATCACAATATCGCTTATTTTAAAGGAATGCTCCGTCCAGCCGCTGCTGGTTTGAGGACCAATGGTCTCAGCCAGTATCCAGCTTGTCCCGTTATCGTTGGAAATATATGTTTTAAACAGGTCATTGTTGGGATCGTTCCCGAAGTTGTTTGTGTACCAGAGAGCATAGTATAATTGGGCCGTCTCTGCCCCGCTCAGATCGACGGTGGGTGATGTAAGATATGTGTAGCCGTCATCCACATCAGAATTACCGTAAACGTTATCGGTCAAATAGCAATTGCCGGAGCCATCATAATCGGTGGGCGGGTCGCCGCGGTCGCCGCCGCCGACGGGTATGCCTCGTCCCCAGTGACCGTCGGAAGCATCGCCGCTGACTGTCCAGCCCTGATCAGTTTCGAAGTTATCTTCCAACACAACAACGATGGCAGTGGCCGGAAATGTATTATATGTCTCAGCAGGTGCGTCGCTCGGGTCGCTGAAGGTACCGGATGAAGCTTCTTCGGCTGTAAGATAGAAATCAATATCAGAACCACACCCGATTGCCGGCAACGTGGCTTCATAGTAATTGGGCTCTATCTCATACATATCCATGGAAACGAAAGGATCGCCATCAATCGAATAATGCAGCCGCCCGCTGCCCGGAACGGGCTCCCCATCCCTGATCCCGGTTACGATAACATCGAAAGTGGTCGCCTGATCAGGCATCACGGTTTCGGGAATTCCATCAGGATATTCAAAGACAACGCCCCGAAAATCGCCGGCGACTTGAGCGATATAAATCCCCCCTGGAAGCATTTCTGCATTCAGTTCGGGTATCCGAGAGGGCGCCGGCCAGAATCCATCCGAGTTACTTCCGGTTTCCGGTGCGACACAAAAAATAAGCGGTTTTTCAGTTTGCTCACCATATTGCCAATCGTTGGCGTCACCGTTGGTATTATAATATAACATTTCCCACCCCGTTCCATGCGGGTATCCTGTGAGTGCAGTTAAAGAATCGCCTATCATCTCGAAGATATCCTGATCGGGCGTATGAAAATCATCATATCCCCAGGAATATAGCCAGACGTTGCCATAGCAATGAGCGTTCACGATGAAAGAGAAATCGCGAGAAATGATAAAATCTCGTACCACCTGAGTTTCAGGCTCCGAAAACGGCGCCGTGCCGCGATACGTTTCGTCGCCGGTATAAGGGGATGAGCCGTTATTATCATAACCCCACATATAGCCCCAGTTTCGATTGAGATCGACGCCATATGTCCCATCGCCGTTATTGCGACGATTCTTCCGCCACATGCCGCCGCCATTGGGATTTGTCTGGCGGTTATACTCATAGCCGTCAGGATTGAACACCGGAAGGAAAAACAGTTCGCGGTTATTAACGATGTCGGTCGCCACCGGATCTGATCCGTAGTTCTGGCATAACCACTCCGCGAAATAAAGCGTCCACGTCATGCCGGCGGGCTCGCGGGCATGGGTGAGAGAGTTATAGAATACTTCCAGTTCATCTTCGTCGGAATCAACATTATCCGAGATCTTGAATACCCAGAGTTCCCTGCCTTCCAGTGAAAGACCAATCGACCATCTCTCCGAAACGATCTCCGGATACGTGTTATGGAGATAATCCATGGTATCGATAACTTCTGAAAATGTCGGATATCCCCCCATATCGAGATTCAGAGGATTACGGCTTTGATAGAACCTGACCAGGTCCTCATGTACAATCTGATATGTAAGGCCGGCATCATCGAGTTTGACCAGATCTTTTTGATAAACCACAACCTCGGCATAGTCATCTGTTACATATGGAATATCGAGTCCCAAACCCCGCAGGCGGATTATACCAGCCTCTTCAAGCAGATCGACCCTGACCAGCATCGGATTTTCCGCATATGCCATAGCACCGGCAAATACGGATATCACCAAGGCAATTATTATTAACCTCATCAAAACCCTACCTCCGTTCCTCAACGGCATCTTCCCGATCAGGTTAAATGCCATTATTGAATAATCGTTTCCTTTATTGCAGGATCAGTATTCAATTTCAATGGGAATCTATTCTGATATCCCCGATAACCTTTCTTTTCTGCCGGCGAATGGCGGCGATAGTTGCTGCAGCCAATAACAACAGCGCCATAATGAGCATCCCCCATTCGGATAGTGTGGGGATTTCGGTGGTCTCACATTCGATAACCCGTACGGATACCGCATCGATACCCGCCTCGACGACCGATCCCTCACCGAGATCGGAGGCCTCGAAGCGAATCTTGATCTCGGCTGTGGGAATCACAATATCGCTTATTTTAAAGGAAAGCTCCGTCCAGCCACCGCTGGTTTGAGGACCAATGGTCTCGGCCAGTATCCAGCTTGCCCCGTTATCGTTGGAAATGTATGTTTTAAACAGGTCATTATTGGGATCATTCCCGGAATTGTTTGTGTACCAGAGAGCATAATATAATTGGGCCATCTCTGCCCCGCTCAGATCGACGGTGGGTGAAGTAAGATATGTATAGCCATCGTCCACATCTGAATTACCGTAAACGTTATCCGTCAAATAGCAATTGCCGGAGCCGTCATAGTCGGTGGGCGGGTCGCCGCGGACGCCGCCGCCGACCGGCACGCCTCGTTCCCAGTGACCGTCGAGAGCATCGCCGCTGACCGTCCAGCCCTGGTCGGTTTCGAAATCGTCCTCCATTACTGTCAGCAAGATACCGACGGTCGCAGTGTATACGGTGTTCGGAGCGTCCGGGGGATCAAAAACGGTGGAGCCGCCATCGCCCTGTGCACTTACGTAGAACTCCGGGGTGGCATCGCAGTTTGCCGGCGGCAGGACGGCCTCATACAGGTCTCCCCCGACGTGCGTCAGCTCCGACGTCAAATACGCGCCTCCATGGTAACGATAATGGAGCGTCCCGGTACTTGGTAGATAGATTTCAGCGCCGTCTATAATCTCAACCGAAAACGCGGTCTGGGCGCCCGGAGCAATGTATTCGGGAGGCCCATCGGGAAGATTTATGATTAAGGGCACCGGGCTTAGCTGAACGTCCACTATGTTAACCTGGCCATCCATGACAACGATATCGCTGACGATTTGCGTAACATAGTCCGGCGAGCTGAATATCAAATCATACATTCCGTCATCG
The DNA here is from genome assembly GCA_965372205.1 of uncultured bacterium. GTDB lineage: Bacteria > Zixibacteria > MSB-5A5 > UBA10806 > UBA10806 > CBDVBL01. The sequence continues at coordinate 2,191 of CBDVBL010000160.1, read as the reverse complement.
ATCATCCGGTAGTAATCGCCGATATCGGGATCGGTGTATACCTCGGAACTGTCGATATCATGATCCATGACCGAAATGATCGCCGATACCGGAAATCCGGATACGGCGTCCGTTACTAGACCTCTAATACCGTAAAAAGTCTGCTCCAGGTAGGTTATCAACGCCGCCTTATTGAAGTTCCAGTGAGCCGGAAGCTGATCGGCCGGCAGCAGCTTAATCTGAGATATCTCGATAGTAGTCTCCCGGCAGCCCTTCCAGTAGTTTAAATAATCCTGCCGGCCACCGGCAATCGTATACCAGTCCCAGCCGTTGGTTATGCCGTTATTCAGATCATCCATATAGCCGGGTGGGCTGTTGGCCTGTGCCGAATCGGCATACTCGCGGCTGATCTCTATGAACCAGCTGTCATCTGCGTGACGTCGCGGCCAGGTATCCCAGGGATAGTTTACCACCTCAATCCCGCCATGAAAGTTCGCCGATATTACGAAAGTATGCTCATCAAAATAATTCATCATGGCGATGGTTTCCGGCTGCCATTCTCTGCCATCGGGATGTGGGCCTTCGTCGGGATCGGGGAAGTTTCTGTTCAGGTCAACTCCGTTAGCGTTATACCTGGTTGCCCCATAAATCGTGTTGTTGCCTCCGGCATAGGACCCATCGGGATTGGCCAGCGGGTTAATCCAGATTTTCATGTTATCTAGGATATAGGTTAATTGAGGATCCGAGCCGTAAGTTGTCAGAAGAGAATCGATAAACCTCAGCATCAATACATAGCCTGTCACCTCGTCGCCATGCATGGAACTGGAATACATTACCTCCGGCTCGTTTTCTTCGACATTAACATTCGCTGAAAGCCTGGCGAACAGTATCTCGCGGCCCTCCACCGAGAAACCGATATTTTCAATAACACACAGGTCGGGATAGTCGGTTGCGAACCGGTACATCATATCTATATATGCATCATAGGTTGGATATGAATCCCATTCGAGGATTTCTTCTCTGCTATCCGTCATCCGGGGGATAATCAATGACCCGGGATTCGGCAATATGATGTATTCATAACCCAGAGTCACAAAATGATCGAACTGGTCATCGGTGGCGTATGCAAAGACGGTATCCTCGGTAACATTGTCAATAGAGATTAGCCTGGAGAGTTGCTGCAATTCCTCGTGAGCTGGTCCTTTGAACTTAAAATATACCTGACCCGTCTGCGCTGAAATGACTCCGGTTAGCAGGATAAAGATCAGGATCCCGTTGATCAAATTTCGTTGCAAGGCCGAACCTCCCTTGTTTCTGTGGAAGTTGCAGGGCAAGATCGTTTAGTCCCTATATTTTTCTTAATATAGTCAAAGGTCCCTGTTTTACAAGCATATTCCGGGTATCCTATTCAGTATTCGGATCGGTAATAGCGTCCTTTTAGAAACTTTTTATCATAAGCAAACCACTCTGGGAAAACAGCTAAACATAGCAATGAGGGATTGATACGATTCACATTCGCAATCAAGATAACCAAAATACTCTACTTTTTTCCCTTGTCTTCCTCTGGATATCCCTTATTATAAATTGAGTATGCTTCTTCTGAGAACGGTTGAGTTTTTTGCTGTAATTGTGGCAAAACCCTAAAAACATCTGAGCCGACGGAGGCTATTTTGAAAACGTTGATTTTAAGATTATTGTTGGTGCTGATTTTCGGCGCCGGTTTGTGCGGTTGGGCCTGGGCCGGTCAGGTCGTGCAGCTCGGGGATACACCATCGGGGGTTACGCTTTTGAACCAGGATAACAGCGGTTTATTGCTGCGGGTCGATATCGGCTCGCTTGATTTTCAGCCGCTTTCCACCAGGGAAGGCGATTTCGTCCTGCTCACGATCGAGGGTTTTACTCGCTCCCACAGGATCGGGGAGCCAAACCTGCCGATGGTCAACCGTCTTCTCTCGATCCCCTTTGGCTGCGAGCTGCAGGCTGAGGTTACCGAATCCGAGGTGGAGGAGATCTTTTTGGCCGACTACGGTCTGACGGCTCCTATTCTGCCGGTTCAGCCGTCGCTCTCAAAGTCCCAGGATCCGGCGACGGTGCCCTTTGAGTACAACCGGGAACTCTATGAGAGGAGCGGTTATTACAGCTTGCCTCTGACGGGGACATCGGATGTCGGCATCATGCGGGCCTTGCATCTGGGGATGGTCTCCGTAGCCCC
>CBDVBL010000159.1:0-5367 GCA_965372205.1 uncultured bacterium | reverse complement strand
TCTAGTAAAGATCTCTTCGTTATTACCTTCTTTCATTGCTGCAAGGTTAGATAAGTCTAAAGAGAATGGTACTAGGTCATCTCTATTAATAAGATATAAGAACTCAGATAAAGTTACCCCTGCAAAAGATCGTCCTCTCTGGGCGGAGGGTAGCCTTTTATCAGATTTACCACGCCGTTATTATCAACGGTTATTGTCGTCATAAACTGATACTTTTCAATCAGGGTATCCTTGGCGTTACGCAGGTGTTTCATAACCAGATAAGCGCCGATCTTCTGCTGGACGTTGGAGGCGAGGATATTTATCGCTTTTAACAAGAGCTCGAAACTAATGTCGCCGGATCCTCCACTTCCTGCGCCGGGAGCGATATTTTCAGACAGATCTCCGCGGGCAAACCGTCGGCTGATAGCCGTCACAGCCCCCTTACAGATCGAGGCCAGCATATCGAAATTAAGATCCTCCCGACCCAGAATCAGCACTACCGCATCGCCATGATTATAGATTCTGGCCTTACCGTTTTCAAAAAACAGGTCTATCACCATGTTTTTCTCGGCGGAGCGCGCCAGGTTCAATGTCGGGATGGCTATCTGCTTGACAGCCTCGGTGCTATAGGTTGCCGGAAGCATCTGGTAGGTCAGGGCCCTTTTCTTATCGATGGCAATGGTACCCCAGACGCCGGGAACGGACCTGATATTGGAAAGGATCTTGTTCATCCCCCTAAAACCTCATTTAGAACCTTGCCGATATCGGCATCCGGTTTCAGACTTATCAGATAACCAATGCTTCCCTCCCTGTCCACTATATATTTCCCCTGGTCATTGATTATGGCTCCGGCCTTGAAGGCGCCGGAACGCGATGATTGACTGACGGCATCGGCGATGGCGAGAATCAACATGGATTGGATGTAAATAGCCGGCGGATTTTCGGTGGCCAGCTTTTCGTCGATATCGGCCACATAGGAGACGCCGGGTATTACGCCAAGCGAGTCTGTTTTCGATATTTTGATAGATCTTGTCTGCCGGACAAAATCGGCCCCGTTGGCCCTGATCTTTTTCGCAAGACCGTCGTGCTGGGCTTTTATCGTAGCCTCCGCAGCGTTGAATTCCGCCTCGGTTTCAAACGGCTCTGAATACGACCTTTCGACTTTATGTACAGTCTGGCCTTCGAGAGACACCGCGGTTATTATCACAGGTTTTGGAGTCGCCCGAAACTCGGTCTGCAGAATAAATATCTTCTCTGAGGCTTCCACGGACGACGTTCGTCCGGCGGGAATTCCTGCCATCTGAGATTTCCTCCGTTTTAATATCCGGGCCATTCGGCCTGTTTTATTATCGGCTGGAAAGTCTGCCTATATTAGCCGAGATTTATGAGACTATCAAATCCCGTTTAAGGATACAGTTACAATGAGTTTACCGGGACAAAGGAATCAACGAATGATAGCCATATAGATGCCCAGTACTGTGGCCACCGCGACGATGCCGGCCAGGAAACAGAGAATCAGATATTTCTTAAATCCGGGCCGCAGAAAAATAATCCTGTATAATGGCGAGGTCGTATCTGCCGTCACATCGTCTCCATCAAGACACCTGGCGATGACCCGTCCCGCCTCTTCAACCATTACCCGGATAGACACCTCGGCGAACTCTATACTTGCTCGTGACGGCGAACCATAATAGCCCGCTTCAGGATTCGTACGGCCTTTTTCCGCATCCGGCAATAACCTGTATTGCTGATCCACCAGCTCGGGCCTCAAATAGAGCATCATGGAAGTCTCCCACCAGCCTCCATGGGTATCCTTTTTCAATAATGATTTTTCCTCCCCGGTCAATGGCCGGGAAAGATTTTCGGATATTTGCTCGGTGAATTCACCGGATAAAAATCGAACAGCCATCGCCCCCGACAGATTGTGCATCCGAATGCCGAATTTTCTCGAAACCTTTCTGCATGCCGCTTCGAGAGCAACTATGTCTTTGGGCGATCCATGACCGGATAAAACGAATATATACTTGTATCCCCAGACCGCCAGGGAAGCGCCCACGCTCGTCATGATCTTATACACCGTGGCGCCATCGATCCTCAACGAGCCTGGTTGTTTATAGAGCTGAGTACCTAAAGGAATCCCCCGGCATACTACAGCGTCGAAATCCGGTCTCTTCTCAATAGAAATCCGGGCCGCTTTTTCCGCAAAGAATTCGGCGTTGAAAAAATCCACACCCAGCGGCAGATGGGAACCATGACCCTCTATTGGAGAAATCGGAATAAAGATCGCAGTCTTTTCTTTATCCAGATCAGCCAGAGCGGTGGAGGATAATTCCTCGATTTTTAAAAGCCTTCCAGTCATTGGCCAAGGCTACAAAAAGGTTATACCTCCGTCAAGACCAAACATTGCATTCCTCGCATATCTCATCTCACATTTCCTTGACATACTGGCTCGTGAATGGGAAAATAATGCGAGGCAAGTCTATCGGAATGGAGGGTAGGTGATGAGACAATTGTTTCTTTTTCTTGGCATCTTAATTTTGCCATTTATAGTCCTCAACGCAACGGAGCCATATTCCACGTTTTCAATAGTCGGTTGTGATCCCAGGACCGGGGAGCTGGGCGTAGCTGTAGCCAGTAAATATTTTTCTGTTGGATCGGTCGTACCCTGGGCCAGAGCGGGGGTCGGCGCCATCGCCACCCAGGCTTGGGTAAATTACGACTATGGGATTTTGGGGCTTGAATTATTGGAAGCCGGCCTGTCGCCACAGGAGGCAATAGACTCCATGACCGCCGCCGACCCGAATTCGGAAAGGCGGCAGGTAGGGGTGATTGATCCCAGCGGCATCGCTGCCACATTCACCGGCCCGGAGTGCATCGACTGGGCCGGAGGCATTATCGGTGAAAACTGTGCTGTTCAAGGCAATATCCTCGTCTCCGACAGCGTCGTGATAAGTATGGTCTCGGTATTTGAAAATACCCGGGGTGACCTCGCAGACAGGCTGCTGGCTGCGCTGCTGGCAGGCGATTCCACCGGCGGCGATGCCCGAGGGAAGCAGTCCGCGGCTCTGTACGTGGTTCAAAAGACAGAGGGGCTTCGCTACGATCGCAAGATTGATATTCGGGTCGATGACAGCTCGGAACCTTTTACCGAGATCGCACGCCTTTACAAGATATCTAAAGCGCTGTCGCATCTTGATGCAGCGGCTCATTTCTATCAGAACGGCGAATTGCAGATGGCCGTGAAGGAGGCCCGCAAATCGGTGGAGTTGGGCCCGCAACTTCCCGAAACCTACTATGACCTGGCATGTTATCTAACCCTGGCGGGGGAATTCGACGAGGCCCTGGCAAGTATAGAAACCGCTATCATTTTGGCCCCGCGATTCAAGAGCATGGCCGCGCACGACTCCGATCTGGACGGGTTGAGGTCATTTCCGGAATTCCAAGAACTAATCAGATAGGGCCTAATTCTCAAAAGCGCTTCTCGACGGATCAAGCATGATATTCCAAAATAGATGAATTAGCCTTCTCCAATAATAATTATTACGAATTTGATAGAACCAGACCGTCCTTAGGGGCACATCTTCTTAACTATCAATGCGTTATAAAAACAATCCATAATAGTCTTGAGAATAATTTCACATTATTCTTGACACGAAAATGCCGATAATCTATCTTAGAGCGCAGGATAAAGCAGCAATTGGGGCCATCGATTAGATTAACTGTGGATGGGATTGATGAGGATGATTACCGAAAAAATAACCTACCCAAGGATCACCTGGAAAAAGGTAATTGCCGTGGGAATCTTATCTGTTTCTATCTCTGCATTTCCCCTTTCAGTATCGGCTCAGGATGATTGCCTGGAATGCCACGGCGACGAGGATCTGACAGGAGTCAATGAGGCCGGCGCTGAGTATTCCCTTTTTATTGATATGACAAAGTATGAAAGCTCCGTTCATGGCGAGGATGAGTGTATTTCGTGTCATGTGAGTATTGAGGAGATTCCGCATGCGGAACGGCTGCCTCGAGTCGATTGCGGTGATTGTCATTCTGAAGAAGCCGAAATCTACGAATGGCACGGCCATCTCCGGGTAGGACAGAGCGACGATATGCCGACCTGCGCCGACTGTCACGGCAAGCATGATGTCGTTGTCTCCAGCGATAAGAGATCCTGGGTCAATCCTATCAACCTGCCCGAGACTTGCGGCCGCTGTCATGAAAATCTGGACCTTGTTCAGAAGCATGAGATTCTAATGCAGCATCCGGTGAAGCTTTTCAAAAACAGCATACACGGCAAAGCCTCGCTGGGTGGAATTTATCTCGCGGCCACATGTAACGATTGTCATTCCACGGACGGAACCGCCCATAAAATTCTCGCTCCCGGGTTGCCTGAATCAACCATCAACCATTTCAATATTCCCAGGACATGCGGTAGGTGTCACCACAGCATAGAGAACGATTACTGGGAAGGGATTCATGGCAAAATAACATTGAGGGGCGTCACTGATTCACCCGTCTGCACCAGTTGCCACGGCGAACACGGCATCCTCTCTCCTGACGATTCTCGTGCGGCGGTCAGTCCCATCAGGGTGGCTGAAATGACATGCTCTCCTTGCCATGAATCGGCTAAGCTGAACGAAAAATATGGCATCTCAACGGGACGCTTGAAGACCTGGGTGGATAGTTATCACGGTCTGAAGAGCAAGGCCGGCGACATCACTGTAGCCAACTGCGCCTCCTGCCACGGTGCGCACAGAATTCTCCCCGATAGCGACCCCGCATCGTCAATCAATCCTGCAAATTTGCAGGCTACATGCGGCAATTGCCATCCCGGTATATCACAGGCGCTTGCCAGCATCCCCATTCATGAAACACCAGGCGTAACACATACGCCGCTGGCGGCATTGATTCAGAAGATATATATCTGGCTGATTATCGTTATAATCGGCGGCATGGTTCTACACTGGCTGCTCGATCTACGCAAACAGATCAAGGCTGTAAGCGAGAAAAAGCAGGTCCGCCGTATGACTTATAACGAGGTCTGGCAGCATACTTTTCTGACTATCACATTCACCACTCTTGTGATAACAGGATTTTCACTAAGGTTTTCAGAGGCCTGGTGGGTCAAACTCCTTTTCGGCTGGGAAGGAGGATTCCCTGTCAGGGGGATAATCCACAGGGTGGCGGCTGTTCTTTTCATATTGACGGCCATCTGGCATCTTGTCTATCTCTCGACCAAACGCGGACGGCGCTTTTTCAAGGATATGATCGCCTCACCTCTGGACTTAAAACAGCTCTGGCAGATGGTGTCTTACAATCTCGGTTTCGGTAAAACAAAACCGCGTTTCGGGCGATTCAGCTATGTGCAGAAGACCGAATACTGGGCGG
>CBDVBL010000158.1:0-5377 GCA_965372205.1 uncultured bacterium | reverse complement strand
CACCCTCACTCTTCGCTTGACCAACTCTCCGAGAAAACTATCAATGGATTCGGCGAACTTCAGAATTATATTCCCGACGAAACCATCGCAGACTACGACATCGGCCCTGCCCTTCAGAATATCCCTGCCCTCAATATTGCCGGCGAAATTCAGATCGGCCGCGGAAAGCAGCTTGTGCGACGCGATTGTTGTTTCATTCCCCTTTGATTTCTCCTCGCCAATAGACAACAGGCCGACCAGAGGGTTGCTGTTGGAAAATATCTGAGAGTAATAGATTGCTCCCATTAATCCGAATTGATACAGGTTCAAGGCCTTGCAATCGGAATTGGCGCCGACATCCAGAACTAACGCCTGCCCTTTTTCGGTGGGGAAAAAAGTACCTATGGCCGGGCGGTTTATCCCTTTAAGCCTGCCCAATACCAGAAGCGAGGCCGCCATTACAGCGCCGGTATTCCCCGCTGAAATAAACGCATCGCATTCGCCCTTCCTCTGAAGACTGAGGCCAACCACAATCGAGGAGTTCGGTTTTTTCCTGACCGATTCGGCAGGCTCATCCGCCATACCGATCATCTGGTCGGCATGGACTACTCTGAGCGGTAATTGGTCCGCGTTCAAGTTCTGCAGTTCCAATTGAATCTTGTCGGAATCCCCGACGAGAATCAATTCTACACTATCGCCAAAGGTCTTATGCGCCAGTACCGCCCCCGCTACTACGGAAAACGGGGCGTAATCGCCTCCCATGGCATCTATGGCGACCCTGGCTTTGCGCTTGGAGGGCATTACTTCGACTCGGTTACGGCCACGACTTCGCGACCCTTATACCATCCGCAATGAGGGCATATTTGATGCGGAAGCTTGGGTTCGTGACAATGCGAACATTCCACTATATTCGGTTTCCGCAATTTCCAGTGTGTACGTCTCTTGGCGCCCCTTGCCCGGGAATGACGTCTTTTCGGTAGTGCCATACCTATCCTCGATCCTTAGTTATTGCGGCAATTAGCCGGCCGCCGATTTGAGACCATCATTTAGATCTTTTCCTTACTCTTCAAAAAGCTGTCTGAGCGATTCCCATCTCTCGTCGGTCTTATCCGGCGTGCAGTCGCATTCAGACTCGTTCAGATTCGTCCCGCAAAGAGCGCAAAGACCCCGACAGGATTCTGTACAAAGAGCTTTGAGCGGAAGTTCCAGCAAAACTGCTTCTCGAACCCGTTCCGAGATATCGTATTCCTGGGTCGTCTTGGGCAGTATCACAAAATCCTCGTCTTCCGAATCCTGGGGAGCGCTCATCTCGAGCAGCTGAACCACAAATTGAAGTTTCGAACTGACCGGCATCTCGAAATGCTCCAGGCAGCGCGAACAATCCATACCCACCACCGTGGATAGCAATCCCTGAACGATGATCTCATCGCCCGTCTTGGTGGCGGTCAGTTCCGCCTCGATCGCCTCAGGGAACTCGATACCCTCAGCGGTCAGGTCCAGATCTTCTGCCGATTCCGAAAAGGTAAGCTCGCTCCCCTCAGGCTCTATCTGCCGGAAGTCGACTTTCACAAAAGCGGAAATTATGAGGGCAACTAGTGAGTGTCAAGCCAATTTTGCCCTTTTTGGGCTGGGTTTTGCAGCTGAGGTGTTGAATCCCGGGAGATTCGACTTATTCTTAACGGCAAGGATGTTTTTCGTGTCATCCCTGCGAAAGCAGGGATCCATGAGGGGAGTCATCGTTTCTGGATTCCCGTCATACAGATCCGTAGGACTTCCGCGGGAATGACAATTATCTTGGTTACTTCAAATACAGTAATTTTATGGTGTTGAAATTGCGGGATGTCTTTGCTCTGGCGAAATAGATCCCTGAAGAGACCTTCCTTCCGGAGTTGTCCGTGGCATCCCAGGTTGCCTTTCCCTCTATGGTATGAATAGTCTGAACCAGCCTGCCGACTATGTCATATATCCTTATCTCCACATCTAATCCATCATAGTTTGCAGCGTTTAATAGCACATCAGAGTTAAAAGGATTAGGATAACAATAAAGCATAGCTTGATCCTTCGGGAGTAATCCACGACCATCCTCCTCAAGAATATTCGTAGTAAATATGGAATAGACATTGACAAAAGAACCGAGGGTGTCTTCCCAAAAAAGCAATGCCAGGTCCTCAATACCATCAGCATTAATATCTCCAATATTGTGCTTATACAGTCCGCTGTAGAAAGTGTAATCGAAAATATTTCTCGGTATGGAATCAAACGGGACACCGGCATTGTACATAATCAAACTGCGCTCGTTTGTGTTATCAAGCATAAGTTTCGTTCCTTCTCCGAAAAGGGAATATGTAAACGGCACGTGCCCCCTATTCCCAACATAATAGTCCGGCTCAAAATCCAAGGGATCGCCTCCCATGCACAAATAGATCCTCATATCTTCGCCCATCAAGGCATCATCAATGCCGTCATGCGAAATATCGCTTACAAAGGCCAGCGACTGATCAATCTGAAAATGAGGTTCCTGTTCTATCGATTCACCGCCAAGGAATACCGCATAATAATACTCCGGGTGGTCATTAATTCTTATAGTAAATTCATCAAATCCGTCGTTGTTTAAATCAAAGCCACTATGCCACCAACGATGGTAGAGTTCCTGATTTGTGAAGGTCCGCTGCCAATCGCAGGTACTGTTTGGGGAATCACTCCCGAAGTATATATAAGCCTTAGAATCTTCAAACGGAGGCCATGGCGCTAAGGCAAGAAGATCTCCGAAGGAATCACCATTGAAATCGCCCGCCCCGATATATTCGCCCAGATTCTCATAATATTGATAGCCGTCGATGACAACGTCAACAACCGTATCAGGGTCGGGAGAACCGAAATAAATGTATAATCTTCCCTCACGATAGGTATTGGGGCAATAATGATATGCTGATACGGCGATATCGTCATTACCATCTCCATTAAAATCAGTTAGGCTTATTATTCTTCCACCGAAAAAAGTCATGGCCTCGCCAGGACCATCACAGTAGCCATTTTGGTTTTGAGGCTCTCCTGGGATTATAAGATCAGGATCGGTATCGAAAGCAGGGCCTCCGTAATATATATAGACGGCCTCATAGATGTTGAGTGGATCCTGACGCACGCCAATGGCCAGATCGGGATAACCGTCAGCATTGAAATCCCCGATGGGCATCATCGAGGTCATATTGGTGCTATCCCTTTCAATCACTATGGTGGCAATCAATTCCATAGAATCTTGAGCAAAAGCGCTTGAGGAAATAAAGGTCAGGCCAGATGATAGGATAAGCGGAATGATGAACATGCAACGTATGCTAAAAGAGAATATCATGTTAAACCCCCATTTATATATACAAAATACCCTAAATATATCAGATGTCAAACTGTTTCTCTCCTTTTCTGGATGCCCGCCTACGGGAGCGTTGAAAAAGCAGGATATTTGTCATTGCGAGCGAAGCGAAGCAATCTATCTTTGTGGAAAGAAAAGAGTTAGAGATTGCTTCGTCGGCCTGCGGCCTCCTCGCAATGACTTTTTCAACAGGCCCCTACGCGGGAATGACAGGGTACTCTTGGTCAGTCAGGTCGTAGTCCGTACATACGTGACCTGACTGACGGAACGATTGAATTTTGTTGATGATCAAAATCCTTTCTTTACACCGGTTGATTATTTGCAATATATTAACGGTGTTACGAAAGCCTCGAAGCGAGAACGCGATGGATTACTTTAAACGAACCAAGATAGATTCGATCCTGAGCCGGCCGGATCAAGCAAGTGAGGACGTCCTGGTCATGGGCTGGGTACGCACCCGGCGGGATTCGCCGAACCTGACCTTTCTGGAGATCAATGACGGGAGTTGCCTGGCCAGCCTCCAGATCGTAATCGACGAACCGTCGAAATTCCCCGACCTGGAAAATATCAAGTTGGGGGCCGCGGTGAGGCTCGTCGGCCGGCTGGTGCCGGTGCCCGAAAGAAAACATAAAATAGAGCTTCATCCAACGAATATAAAGCTTGTGGGCGAAAGCCCTGCCGAATACCCGCTGCAGAAAAAAAGGCATTCTTTCGAATACCTGCGAGAGATCGCACATCTGAGGCCGCGCACCAATACATTCGGGGTGATGAATAGATTCAGAAGCAGGATTTCCTATGCCATCCACAAGTTTTTCCAGGATCGCGGCTTTTATTATATCCACTCCCCCATCATAACCGCCATCGACGCCGAGGGTGCCGGCGAACAGTTCTGGGTAACGGCCTTCGATCTGAAAAACGTGCCTATGACCGATGGCGAGATCGATTTCGAAAAGGACTTCTTCGGCGATCAGACCTTTCTAACCGTCTCCGGCCAGCTGGAGGCGGAGATTATGGCCTGCGCCCTGGGCGATGTTTATACTTTCGCACCGACATTCCGCGCCGAGAACTCCAACACCTCCCGGCACGTATCGGAGTTCTGGATGATCGAGCCGGAGATGGCCTTCTGCGATCTCGATGAGAATATGCAGTTGGCCGGTGAGTTCCTCATGTATCTCTTCAACTACGCTTTGAATGAATGCTCCGATGAGATGACGTTTTTCAATTCCCGGATAGACAAAAAGCGTATTACGACCCTGGAGAAGCTTGTCAAGTCGAAATTCGAGATCATCACTTATACCGAGGCAATAGAGATTCTCAAGAAAGCAAAAAAGAAATTCGAATACCCGGTGGAATGGGGTGTCAACCTGCAGGCCGAGCATGAAAGATACTTATGCGAGGAGCATCTGAAAGCTCCCGTGATGGTTAAAGACTATCCGCGCGACGTCAAAGCGTTCTATATGCGACTCAACGACGACGGTAAAACTACGGCGGCGGTGGATGTCCTGGTTCCCGAGATCGGCGAGATAATCGGCGGCAGCCAGAGGGAGGAACGGCTGGATATTCTTAAAGATCAGGTCAAACATTTCGGCGTTCCGGAGGATGGCCTCTGGTGGTATTATGATCTTCGCCGATTCGGCACGGTACCCCATTCCGGTTTCGGGCTCGGTTTCGCGCGGCTTCTGATGTATATGTCCGGCATGGCCAATATCCGCGATGTTATTCCGTTCCCCAGAACGCCTAAGAACGCAAAGTTCTGATTATAGATAAGACTGCTATCTCGGATGGTTATACTCGAACTCATCCATTCTTGTGGTGTCGGGTCGCCCGACCCGACACTTCCATTATGCGAAAGCGGTCGGGTGAGGCCACCCGACCGCAGATACCGTGGTATCAGAAGTTACTTCTGACGCCCTCCTAGGAAATACACCTTGACATATTTATGGAAATGATTATCTATATTAATAGAAAGACGTTATTGCATCTGCGATTGACAACAGGGATAAATGGCTCGTTGGGAGGATACCATGAGAA
>CBDVBL010000157.1:0-5395 GCA_965372205.1 uncultured bacterium | reverse complement strand
CAAATTCTGTTGGATTTGAAATATCCGGTCAGTCCCGGTTCAACGGAATCGGAATCTTTTATTGCGCCCAGCAACACCAGAGCCGATAGGTGGGGCATGAAGGATTGATTTTCTTCCGGCGACGGCTGACGATTTTCGACATAGACAGGATCGGTTATGACTATCTTTTTGCGGTATGCCGGATCAGTGAGAATATCCCAGCAAAAGCTCTGCGAGCGAAAATGAACGATTTCTCCGGTACAGGAACCAGCCCAACCAAAATACCTGCCGGAGAAAAGCCCGACATCTTTTACGGCCAGATATCCCCTCATCGAGGGAGAGTGCTACCATGACATAAAGAGGCTGTCAAGCATTTTGTGATCTTATCTGAATTATTTTGCGCTGGCCTCTGTATTCCTTTATAATTGACCAGATGGTTAATCGAGGCAAATATCGCAGGAATCCCGGAGCCGTAGAGTATTTCAACAGGCACATTGACGATTTCGACAAGATATATCGTAAGAATCGTTCCTGGTTTGGAAACTGGCTGGATAGAACGATTCGGGCCTCGGTGGGCCTGAGGTTCGATCTGGCTTTCGAGCTTCTGGGAGATTTGAACGATAAATCGATTCTCGATATCGGCTGCGGATCGGGACGATATATGTTCGAAGCGGTGAAACGTGGAGCCGGTAAGGTGCTGGGAATAGATGCCGCAGGGGGTGCGCTCAAAGCGGCAAGAGAAATTGCCAAGGAACTGGGGGTTGACGACAGAGTCGAGTTTCTGGAAACAGATTTTATGGATTATGCGCCTGACGGTAAGTTCGATATCATATTTGCGGTCGGCTATTTCGACTATATCTTTGACCCGGTTGTGCATCTCGAAAAAATGCTTCGGCTTTCCCGAGGTTTTGTTTATGCGACATTTCCCAGACGGTGGCATCCTTTAACGCCGGTAAGAAAATCGAGGCTAGCGCTTAATAGATGTGTGGTTCGGTTTTATTCATCGAGAGAATTGAAAAAGCTGATGCGTGATGTAAAATGCGACAATTACTTTCTCAGAAAAGTCGCCAGGGATTACGTCGTCCTTATCCGAAAATGAATTATTGAAGCAGATCAAGATTTCACTTGACTTATATGAGCGTGCAAGGCATGTTATGCGCCGATATTAACTTTCTGGGGGGTGAGATATCGAGATGCTGGTTTGACAGTGTTTGCACCCGATGATGAAAACAGATCAAAAGAGAGCAGCTATCTATCAAATCAATCCGTCTCGCAATATGGGGCGGCTTTTGTTTTATGATGAGAAATAGAATATTACTTTCCGTTTCGTTTTTATTAATCCTGCCGTTTGCGGTCTGGCTTGCGCATAAAGGACCCGGCGAATCCTCGGTATCGTATCCTCCATATGACCTGGTGGCCATGAGCACTATGGGTGATACCACGGGATCGATTACGCTGAACTGGTTCTCCCTTCAGGGTGACGATGAGATGGCTCAGACCTTCCCGGCATACAGTATCCTGAGGTCCGACGCTGCCGACGAACCTTTCGCCGAAATAGGTACGGTTTCATTCGACTCTCCTCGGGCTACACCGAAGACCCGTCAGTTCAGGGATACGACAGCGGCACTCAGCTCATCTTATTTTTACAGGGTGTCGTGCCAGACGATCGACGGAGTTATCGAATCGAATATTTATGGTCCTGTTCTGTCTATTGCGCAACCGACGGAAGAAGAAGCCATAGAAATTGAGGACATTGTCCTGTTTTCGCCGACTCAGCTTCGGGTTTTCGATACACCCGACGATAACGGCAGTTCCATCACTCTCGAGTGGAAGATTTCTCCCAACGATATTTCCAAGAGCTTGATGTTTAACGGCTATGACATTTTTCGATCCACAGCCGCGGACGGGCCGTTTGAGCGGATTGGCGAGACTACCGGCGGGGTTTCCGACAAGGCGCGGGCAATTAAGACCCTGGCTGACGGCACGGGAGTAAGCGATGGCACAACATACTATTACTATGTAGAGGCGAAATGGAACGGGCAGACGGCAAGATCCGAGGTGGCTGGTCCTGTAAAATCGGGGCAGCAGTGGTTCCACACCGGTCGGGGCGTTTCCCTCCTACTTCTTGGGATCCTGATAGCCTCGATTCTGTTCTACATCAATCACGCGAAAGCCGGTAAGGAACTATTTATTCGGAAGATCGCCGGTCTTGAGGCTGTTGACGAGGCGGTTGGCAGGGCCACCGAGATGGGCAAGGAAATTCTCTTTATACCCGGTATTCAGGATATGAATAATATGCAGACCATAGCGGGATTGACCATACTCGGCCGGGTGGCAAAGCTAACTGCGGAATATGAAACCAAGCTCGATGTGCCCGTTTCCCGCTCTCTTGTTATGGTCGCCGCCCGCGAGATAGTGAAGGAAGCCTATCTCAATGCCGGTCGTCCCGATTTCTACAATGACGATATGGTTTATTACCTGACGGATGACCAGTTCGGTTATGCAGCCGGTATCGATGGGCATATGATGCGGCGCAAGCCGGCCACCATCTTTTATCAGGGAGCCTTTTTCGCCGAATCGCTTATCCTGGCCGAGACCGGGAATTCGATCGGGGCTATACAGATTGCCGGCACCGCTATGCCGGCCCAGTTGCCGTTTTTTGTGGCCGCCTGCGATTATACGTTGATCGGCGAGGAGCTATTCGCCGCCTCGGCATATCTTTCTAAAGAGCCGAAGCTTTTGGGTTCGTTAAAGGGGCAGGATGTCGGCGGCAAGCTGGTCTTTTTCAGTATGGCGCTGGTATTCATTATCCTGGCGACTATCGCATCATTCTCTAACAGCGGACTGGTTGGGAAAATAGCGAGAATGTTTTCGGTTAATTAGAGCAGGAGTTTTTCTTGAGAAGAGAAATACCACTGATCCTGACGGCCGTTATCGGCCTGACGTTCTTTATTCAGTTTTTTGTGCCTCACCAGCCCATGGGGGATCTCGCCGATACGTTCTCTGATTGGTATTCCATTATCTCCGCTTTCGCTATCTGGCTTGGCGCTTTGAACTTGATGAAGATCTCCATTGAGAAAGTATCCAAAAAGCAGAAGGACTGGTTTTTCGCTGTTTCCACGATCGTATCATTTTTGGTCATTATCATAGTCGGTTTTTTCTTCTCCGGGGGACGGCAATTTCTGGATCTGGGTACAAGATTCGATTGGCTTTACAGAAATGTATATTCGCCCCTGAGCGCCACCATGTTTGCCTTGTTGGCCTTTTTCGTGGCATCGGCTTCTTACAGGGCCTTCAGGGCGAGGAACGCTCAGGCCACGGTGCTTCTTCTGGCGGCGTTTATTGTTATGGTAGGCAGAACGCCATTCGGTGACTGGATGAGCAGTATGCTGTTTATGCCAGAGGGGTGGCGGATTTCCAATCTTACGAATGTGATTATGAACTATCTGAATGTCGCCGGCCAGCGGGCCATTATGATCGGAATCGCACTGGGAATCGTTTCGACCTCGCTGCGGATAATTCTGGGAATCGAGCGGTCGTACCTGGGAGGCGAATAAAATGCAGAGATTTTTTGAAAGACTTCTTACCATGGATCGCCGGATTATATTCGTGGTTATTTTCCTGGCCCTTTCGGTTCCGATATTCCTGCATATAGAAATGGATATCCAGGTCACGAGTGAAGTACAGATTCTGTATGATGCTTTAAACGAGTTGTCGCGGGGCTCCAGGATTTTGGTTTCCTGCGATTATGATCCGGGTTCGGAGCCTGAGCTTCAGCCGATGGCCGAGTCTGGTTTCAGGTATTTCATAGAGAACGACTTGAAGTTTATAATTATAGGTCTCTGGCCTCAGGGCCCAATGCAGGCGAATAAGGCTCTTGAAACGCTCAGCGAGGTCAATGAAGGTTTCGTTGTTGAAGGTGGTGATACGCTGTATTTTGGGCGCGATATAATAGTGGTGGGTTCGGATTCCATTCGCTATGGAATCGATTTTATCAACCTCGGTTACCAGGTAGGTCAGGAGCTTGTAATCCAGCGTATGGGATCATCGTTCGGAGCGGCTTTCCCCAACGACTCCTGGTACGGCAGGCCGATGGGCGAGTTCCCTATTATGGACGGATTGAACAAACTTTCCGATTTTGATTTCATCTATAATCTCTCCGCCGGTTACCCCGGCACCTATGAATGGGTGCAGTTCGCGGTGGATAGATTTCATGTTCCGGTAGGGGCGGGCAATACGGCGGTGCAGGCACCCCTGGTTTATCCATACCTCAATACCGGGCAGTTGACCGGATTATTGGGTGGTATGAAAGGCGGCGCCGAGTTCGAAAAACTCGTAGGGCACGAAGCCAGGGCCACTCTTTCCATGGTGAGCCAGACGGCAGCTCATATTTTCGTGATAATGTTCATAGTGATTGGGAATATTGCTTATTTCGCCACCCGTGGTAAACAGAGTAAGACAGGTAATTGAGTATGCAAATATCGGGCGAAATAGGATATTGGATTGCGGCCTTCTTTACGATAGGTATCGCTTCATTCTTATATAAAGATAATCCCTTCTATAAGTTCTGCGAGGCTGTTTTTGTGGGGATCTCCGCGGGATACTGGTTTGTGATGCTCTTTTATGAGAACATGGTACCGAAGTTATTCGATAGCCTCGGGATATCATATATGTTTGGTCTCTGGGAGGAGAAGGGCGCTATTCAGGATATACTCGCGGGGACATGGAATATCAATATACTGCATATACTTGCCCTGGCTCTCGGCATAATGATGCTGATGCGATTGATCCCGAGCATCGGCTGGATAGCCCGCTGGCCCCTGTCGGTGATCGTCGGCTCTACCGCCGGCCTGTGGATGGTAACCTATTTCCAGTCCAACTTTTTAAGCCAGCTTCAAAAGACGGTCATCCCCCTATTTGATATGAACCGGATTCACGGTCTTGCTGAGGTGGGAGCAAACATGGCAGCTCAGGGCAGAATAATACCATTCGATGTTTATTTTGGCGCCTATCTGGGCAACCTCGTTCTTATAGTTGGCACTCTAACCGGACTGATTTATTTTTATTTTTCGAAAGAGCATAAAGGAGCGCTTGGGGGGGCTGCTAAAGTCGGCATCTATTTTCTGATGATAACATTTGGCGCCTCTTTCGGATACACCGTCATGTCGCGTATGTCTCTTCTGATCGGACGGCTTTACTTCCTCTATGGCGACTGGCTCGGATTGGTGCAATAACATTTTTGTTGAATAAGGGCGATCGCCCGGTGTATATAATAGCGAGGTATGGAGAGTGGATGTTATTTATTTTAGTATTGAGATTCCGATGGCTAACTAGTGAAGTTTAGACGTGAGATCAGGAGTGACAGATGGATCTTAGTATACCCTACTATATATGGCTGATAATAGCCGTGCTGTTC
>CBDVBL010000156.1:0-5420 GCA_965372205.1 uncultured bacterium | reverse complement strand
ATCATAGTGCCGAATTACGATCCGGTTGTTATGACTATCTGCCAGGAAGTCGTAAAGGAGGCATATGCCTCGGCGGGGAGACCCGAGGCTTTCGATGTTAAAGACGTCTATTTCGTGACTCAGGATCAGTTTCCATATACCGCCTCTGTCAACGGAACCATGTTGAGGGAACGGCCGGCCACTAATTTCTATATGGGTATGTTTTATGCCGAGTCGCTGATTCTGGCGGAGACAGGTTTTGTCGCCGGTTCCATTCAGATTGCCGGGACCGACCAGCTGATTCAGATACCGTTTTTCGTAGCCGCCTGCGATTACACCTTGATGGGTGAGGAGCTTTACGCCGCCTCCGCATATCTCTCACAGGAACCTCAACAGCTTGGCACCTTAAAGGCGCAGGATTGGGGTAAAGTGTTGGCAATCGCATTGATGTTTGCAGGTGTAATTGCATATTTGTTCGGGAATGGTGCCGGGGAAGCAATAACTACCTGGGTCAGGGGAGGATAGGTCAACAAAATGAATATGCCTATTGCTGCAACAGAACAGCACCGACAAACGAACGGTCAGGCTATTAGATGAGACGGGAAGTTCCTTTAGCAATAGTCTTTGTCTGCGGCGCCTTCATGGCCTTTCAGTATTTTGTGCCGCACTATGTGTCTGCCACCATATATCAGTATGCTCTGAACTGGACCATAATCATCGGCATATTTACGCTGGTGGTCGGCATCGGCTCATTAGTGAATCTTCACTATGACAGGGTTTCCAAACAGAAAGAGAACTGGCCTTATTCAATTGTAACGCTTTCGGCGCTACTTTTCATGACGCTACTCGGTCTATTTTCTCCCGATGCTATCCAGAATCCCAGGGGTCTTTTCATGAAGATGTATTTTTTCGTCTTATCACCCGTTCAGGCGACCATGTTCGCGCTCCTGGCGTTCTTTATCGCTTCGGCGGCTTATCGCGCTTTCAGAGCCAAAACATTACTGGCGACCTTGCTCTTGCTCTCGGCCGCTGTGGTTATGCTGGGGCGGGTCCCGATTGGCGATATGCTGACCAGCTGGCTGCCCGAGGGTTTAAGATTTTCCGATATCGCCAAATATATTCTCGATTATCCGAACACCGCAGCCAAGCGGGCGATCTATATAGGCGTAGGGCTGGGCATAGCAGCGACGGCGCTTAAGATCATCCTGGGCATCGAGAGAACCTGGCTGGGTGGAGGGAAATGATGGGACAGGGGATCTGGCAAAAATTATTGGATCTCGACCGGCGATGGATATATCTCGTCATCGGTATAGTTACTTTCATACCGATGCTCAAATATATCGGGCTGCCGATCAAAATCACGTCGGAGGTGCAAGCGGTTTATGATAGAGTAGAATCGCAACCTCCCGGTACCGTAATAATGATGCCGATGGAGTTTGGCCCCTCCACCATGGCTGAGTTGCAGCCCATGGCCCGGGCGGTATTGAGGCATTGCTTTTCTAAAGACTTAAAGATCATATCGACAGCCCTGCAGATAGAGGGTGTAATACTGATTGAAAAGGAACTAAGGGAGATCGCGGCCGAGTTCGGCAAGAAACATGGCGAGGACTATGTCTTTTTGGGCTATAAGCCGTATCCCGATATAGTCATTTTAGGAATGGGGGAAAATTTCCGCAAACCTTTCCCCAGGGACTATTATGGCAATAACCTTGACGATTTGCCGATGATGGCAGGGGTAAATAATTATTCCAATGTTTCCTGCATTGTAAATATTAACGCCACTTCGGGAGTCGATTACTGGATTAATTATGCCAACGGCCGCTACGGTGTGCCCCTGGCTCTGGGCGTTACCGCGGTCATCGCCACCGACTATTACGCCTTCCTGCAGTCGGAGCAGATTTTCGGCCTGATGGGCGGACTGAAGGGTGCCGCCGAATATGAGATACTTATCGGACGCCCGAAAGATGTTGCCAATCGCGCCATGACCTCGGTTTCGGTGGCGCACGTATTTATTCTCCTTTTCATCATTCTGGGTAACGTGGCGTTCTTTGCCGCCCGCAGATCGGGACGGAGCTGAGTTATGGAATCGTTATCTCTTGGCGCAATGTTCTGGATGACAGTAGCGGCCTTCCTGACCCTATGCATATTTTCCTTTCTCTATCGGGACAACCCGTTTTACAGATTCGCCGAACACCTTATAGTGGGTATATCAGCAGGATACTGGATAGTCATCCTGTATCATACTTCGTTGACCGACCTATGGCTCGAACCTCTATTTGTGTCTGTTAAAGCGTTCTCAAGCTCTGAAGGATCTTTTATAGGCAAAACGGGGATGCTCATTGTGAATATTATGCCGGGAGCCATCGGACTTTTGATGTTCAGCCGGTTTTTCAAAAAGGCAGCCTGGATCTCACGCTGGCCCATCGCATTCTATCTCGGCATTTCGGCGGGTGTGGCCTTGCCCCTGTTCCTGCAAAGTTTCGTAATCAGGCAGGTGGCGGCCAATATGATAGACCCCAGGGCGATTTTCAACACCATGTCATCGGATCTAACTATATTGTTCCATTACGGCAATAGCACCATGCAGTTCTGGCAGGGGCTGGGCCAGATTATAATACTCCTGGGGACCATCTGCGGTCTGGCTTATTTCTATTTTTCGGCCGAGCATAAAGGCTTACTCGGAGGCGCGGCCAGAATTGGCATATGGATATTGATGATCGGTTTCGGTGCCACGTTCGGATATACCGTTATGGCGCGCATCTCGCTTTTAATTGGACGTTTCAATTTTTTGATCGGCTGGGTTTCCGCTCTGGGTGAACTCTTTAGAACGTAGGGGAACTCTTTACAAACTCAAATATGTTCTAATCATCGGCCATGAAAGCCGCGATATTTTTCATAACGATACCGATTCTGCTACTTTCCTGGGTATCCGAAGATGCCTGTGCAAGGGGGGCAGTGTGTCTTTATGACAGCACCGATATCGAGGTAAAAAAGAACCTATCCGCGGTCGTTAAGGTATTCAAGACCTTCGAGATCACCACCGAGGCGGGGGCGAGATTTGCCGAGGTGACTGTTCCCCTGAACGATTATATAAAAATAAAGAATATCAAGGGTTACACACTTCTGCCGGGGGGGCGCAAGATAAAGCTAAAATCGAGAGATGTTCAGATGGCATCCGCGGCCAGGATTCGAGAGTTTGGCGGTACACGGCTTATGTCGATCTCGCTCAGGTCGCCCGCAGTTGGTGCGACGATTCATTACGAATACACCCTGGACATAAAAAGCCTCCTGTATCTACCACATATCACCCGCGACACGTCATATCCTACCGAGCGATTTGTGGTGCGTGTCAGGTGGCACAAGAGTGTTGAGTTGAATTATGATTTTAGCGGTTTGGAGATTGAATATTCAGAAAGGGATATCAGGTTTCTTGCGCTGGATCTACCTGAATTGCCGGATGAGGATCAATCCTGTCCGGACGAACTGTATCTGCTTTTGAGTTCCGAAGCCTTCGCGTATGGTAAGATGAAATACCACTCAAGATCCTGGGCGGATGTCGGCCGGTTTTTTGCGCAGCAGGCCGTTCAGTCGGAAGAATCTCTGGTCGAGGCCGGGCGGCTGGCATCGAGATTGGTCGTTGGATCTCTATCTCATGATGATACATTGAAAGCCCTTTTCAATTTTGTAGCCGACTCGGTTTCCTATGTTGCCTTGGAGATCGGCAAAGGCGATTTTGATCCGCACTCCTGCGGCCTGATAATCGAGAGGCGTTTCGGAGACTGCAAGGATCAATCGGTTCTATTAAGTTCTCTTTTCAGGAGCGTGGGGATCGATGCCTATCCATCATTGGTTTTCACAGGAGCCTATCCCGAAGTGGGCGAGCTTCATCCTTGGCCGGCATTCTTCGATCATGCGGTGGTCGTTGTCAAAGAACCCTGGGGTAGACTGATTCTGGACCCGAGTGATCCGCTGTCATCAATCGCATCGCCGCCTCCTCGTCTGCAGGGTAAGAGCTACTTGATAGCCGATGGTTACTCCGGTTTACAGGAGCCTGATCCGGGCCCCATGCCGTCGCTTGGACTTCTGTGGCGTTTCACCGTGATGAAAGAAACCTATAGCGTGCTAGGTGTCGATTTTTCACTTAAGTATCTGAATGACGCGGCCATATCAATCGGGGAGAGGTTCGGTAATAATTATCAACGACAACTATACGATCAGATTGCAACGGCGTTTCATGATGCCGGCTGGCAGATATCATCAATTGATTTTCAACCGATCGTCAGAGATTCGGATTCGCTGGTCATCGCCGGCCGATTTCAAATATCCGATGATGATATTGACCCTTCTGGAAATCTGTCCGTAGGTTCTCCCATACTCTCATACCTATTGAATAATCTATTCGGGCAGGTCAGGGAGCGGGATTATTGCCGCAATAGTTCGATTCTCCTCGAAGAATTTGTACGGATCAAGTTACCTCCGCACCTGTTGGTTGATATAGCTGAATATCATGATCTATGGTTTCGTGACAGTCTGGAGTTTTCAGATGAGATTTCTTTTGACGACGGTTCAGTGCTCTTTCATCGGGTGTTCGATTTTGCAGGTGGGATAATTTCCGCCGATGATTATAACAATTTCCGTGATTATATCCTGTCTGCGAGAAACCAGCGTTATGTCCAGATCAGTGAATAGATTTAATATTCGTGGTCGCCTGTTGATTGGTCTTATGCCGGTTTTCGGTATCTTGTTCTCGCCTTCGGTATGTGGCTCGCAGACTGTTTTCGAGGAGTTGCGGGGTCGATATCGCCTTGTTTATGATTCCACATTTATCTGGCCCGACGGTGAAGGGGGATTTGACTACGTCAGACGATTCATATCCGATGTGATTCTTGCGGAAAAAGGCAA
This sequence comes from uncultured bacterium, assembly GCA_965372205.1. Classification (GTDB taxonomy): domain Bacteria; phylum Zixibacteria; class MSB-5A5; order UBA10806; family UBA10806; genus CBDVBL01. Next base: position 539 of record CBDVBL010000156.1, on the reverse strand, counting down.
AGATGTGCTTTCACGTCCGGCGACCCCTATTCTCGAAAGAGAGGATACGATCGAGATAACAGCCTATACTATGCTGCCGTCCGGGGAAATCCACTATGTAGATTCAACCGATTTAGTTACCAGAACCTTTCCCGATGGCGCCAGGAGAATCTTTGTTAACTTCCGGCAGCCGGAACCGGGGGCAACACTGCATTTCGAATGGACCCTGATATCGGAAAAGGCAAATATAGCCGGCAAGCGTTTTCTGGGCAGGACAGTGGCAGTTGATTCAGCAGTGGTCATATTAACAGTCCCGGAAACCTGGATTTTCAATTTCGCGGTTTCGCCGGCGTTCTCGGTCAGGGAGGAAAAATCAACCGAGCGAATGGATGACGGCCCCTCTCGAGTAAACTATATCTGGATTGCGACGAATCTCGGCGCCCTGAGAATGGAGGAGTTTTCCCCGCCGGTCCATCGGATGATCAGCTGCGTCTATTTTTCTCTGTCACTGGATGTCGGATGGCCTGATCCTGAATTGCAGAAGGTAAGCTGGGCTAAGG
>CBDVBL010000155.1:0-5452 GCA_965372205.1 uncultured bacterium | reverse complement strand
GGGATATGACCCCACAGCAAATCCGCCGATGATAAGGCTATTAAAGTGGTCGAAGAGCGCAAGTTCAAAGGCGCCCCCGAGCGATAAATCTATAGGATCCATGATCCGCACTTCCATGATCTGATATTTGGAATCGGCGCCGATAAAGAAACCGAGATCGCCTTCTTTCGAATCAGAGTCGAGATCTATAATCCCCAGCTTGCCGCCAATATCGGTGTACCCGCCGATACCATACCGGTATTGACCCAGAATCCCGAACGCTCCATCATATATACCGACAAATCCCCCACCCGTGGCGCTGCCTTTAAGAACCGTCCCGGCGGCGGACAACTGTGCGGCATATTGCGCCGTCGCACCGGACGCCAACAACAATACCAATAATAATGAAATCGTTATCCTCTTCAATTTTTCCTCCTCGCTACGGCAGATCCAGAGTAATGCCGACCAATAGTGCCGTATATTTGGTCGATTCTCCCGCCGTCTGGATTATATTATACCTCCATTCCCCGTAAGGGGTCAAAGGAAATACTGGAAAATCCAGATCAACTCCGGCCTTAAAATGATAACCGACCTTGCTTTCATCCTCCGGTAGCACCACACCGATTACCTGATCTCCGAACTCAATCGAATACACCATCCAGTGCTGCCCCACGCCGACGCCTATATATGGCTTGAGCGCAGCCAGCGCAATTGATTTTCTAACCGAAGCCGCTATTGAAAAATCGGAGAATCTCAGATCGATGCCCGATGCTATTTCCTGCTTTTTCCAGGCATAATCGATATTCAGATCGAATTCGATGACTCTAAAAGTGCCAATTCTCAGATGCGCCCCAATATCAGTCATCTTTTCCGACATATCGAAGCCTGCAAAATGCGATAAGATACTGTCCTTGAGAACCGGATTATCATAGCCGGAGATCATGCCTCCGTGGATACCCAGTCCCAGTCCGGAAGCTCCGGCGAAGGCCCTCGACCCTACCAGGACCAACGCCGCCACCAGCAAAACATTTCTCAAAATCCCACCTCCAACGAATTATTATCACAATCTAGAGATAAAACTGACCATCTGGATCGGCGCCCGGCCATCCCGGCGATAGGAATAATATCTCTCCGAAAGACAGCTTGTGCAATCGGGCGATCCACCGATGTTTGTCTCTCTTACGCCAAGAGAAATCAATTTGTTCACCAGGGCTCCCGGCACGTCGATAAAGAATCTATTATCCCTTCTGGTTATAAAAGGATCGTTAAAAAGAATGGCAACCTCATCTCCGACCTCAAAACAGCAGCTTCTGATCGCCGGCCCCAGGTAGAAATACATGTCTTCGGGATGCGGCTTGAAACTTCCGGATGGATTGAACAGCTCTTCCACTATCCCGCCGGCAAAACCGCGCCAGCCAATATGTATCGCCCCGAAAAAGCCTGTGGACCGCTCAACCATCAACATCGGAATGCAATCCGCCGAGCTGACGGTAAGACACACGTTCTCCGAATTGCTGATTGCCCCATCCGCAGAAAAGTTATAAGAATTTTGATCTTTTTCGATTATGGCTATTCTTGAGCTGTGAGTCTGAAACGGCGATATCATTTTGATATTATTTCCGATAAATTCTTTACTTATATGATCGTAAATCTCCTCCTGATTTTTCCATCTCCCCTTCAAGATAATTCCGGCCGTATATCCTAAAGAGGATAGCTCGTCGAATATCCTAATTGAATCGTCCGCCATTGGCTCTAAAACCTATTGGTTCTGATCGACTCCACTCTCTCGCTCCACCGAGAGAACACCATCGACTTTTCGTAATTTACCCAATACTCTGGCTAATTGTCCATAATTTTGTATTTCCACAACGAATCGTCCTGTTGCAGGCCGGGTGCCGGTGCTTATTTCGCCGCCCCTGACATTAACATCAGCCTCGGCAATAGCTTCAGTGATCTCTTTAAGCAGATTCTTCCTGTCTTCGACGAGAGCGTGTAATCTGACCAGGAAGGATTGCCCCTTTTCGACGTCCCATTCGACGTTTATCAATCGCTCCGGCTCCTGAAAAATAGCAGCAGCATTACTACAATCTACTTTGTGAATGGAAAGCCCGCGCCCCCTGGTGACAAATCCAACTATCTTTTCCCCCGGAACCGGCTGACAGCAAGAGGCAAATCGAAACATCAAATTCTCGACGCCTCCAATTTTGATCCCTTTGGAAACGCCCCTCGCCTGATCTATGAATCTGCGGATCAGTGATGAATCTTCCTTTTCGGGTTGCGGGGCGAGTTTGCTTATCAGATTTTGAACCGAGATTGTTCCCGAGCCCAGTCCGGAATACATTTGCTCTATGTTTGTGAAACCGTTGCGCGCCGCCAGATCCAAAAGATCGGCCTCCGATGGTATTTCCATCCTCTTCTTCTTGAGCTCTCTTTCAAGCATTTCTTTTCCCAGCGAAACTGCCTGCTCGTAACCTTTCTGCCTGAGCCAGCGCTTGATTTTGGCCTTGGCTCTGGTAGTTTTGACTATCGTCAGCCAATCGGAACTCGGACTCTGGTGAGATGATGTTTTGATTTCAACCTCATCGCCGCTATGCATACTGGTGGAAAGCGGCACAAACTTGCCATTGATCTTGGCTCCGACACAATGAAATCCTATGTCGGAGTGAACCGAAAATGCGAAATCCAGGGCGGTCGATCCCTTGGGAAGCTGCTTCAGATCTCCCGCAGGCGTGTAAACGAAAACGTCATCCGGGAAAAGATCTATCTTGAGGTATTCCAAAAACTCCTCGGGATTGGTCATCTCCCCCTGCCATTCCAGGACCTCGCGAATCCAGGCCATATGCTGGTCGATCTCGCCAGGGTCTTTCTTGCCCTCTTTATAAAGCCAGTGGGCGGCGATCCCGTATTCGGCGGCATAATGCATGGCGTGAGTCCGAATCTGAATTTCAACCATCCTGCCTCGCGGCCCGATGACGGTAGTATGCAGCGACCGGTAACCGTTCGATTTCGGATTGGCGACGTAGTCATGGAATCTCTCAGGCACAGGTGACCACATGGTATGGATAATTCCCAGTGCATGATAGCAATCGGTAACCGTATCGACGATGATTCTCATGGCCAGAAGATCGTAAATCTGATCGAAAGGAACTCGCCGAACCTTGATTTTCCGGAAAATCGAATAATAGTGTTTCGCTCGCCCCGTTACATTGCTTTTTATCCCCGCAGATGCCACCGCCGTCTCCAATGCACCGGTCAGATCGCGTATATAAGCCTCCCTCTCCTCACGACTCTCTATGATTATCTTTTCGATATCTGCATATTCCGCCTCGCTCAGATACTTAAATGAAAGATCCTCCAGCTCCCATTTCATCCTGGCCATGCCGAAACGATGTGCCAGCGGAGCGTATATCTCCCGCGTTTCAAGAGCGATTCTATTTCTTTTATCTCCGGGAAGATGGCCGAGGGTGCGCATATTGTGTAGTCTATCTGCAAGTTTTATAACGATAACCCGGACATCCTTGGTCATGGATAAAAGCATCTTGCGGAAATACTCAACCTGTTGTTCGGCGGCGTTTTTGAATCTCAGTTCCGACATCTTAGTAAGGCCATCTACCATATCCGCTATCTCCTCGCCGAACTCCTCTTTGATCTCGGAGACCGTGGCGCCGGCGTCCTCGATGGCATCATGCAACAAACCCGCCGCAATGGTGGCGGAGTCCATATGGATTTCAGCCAGTATAAAAGCCACATTCAGGCAATGCTCGACATAGGGATCGCCGGATTCGCGATATTGTCCTGCGTGAACCCTATCGGAGAATTCGTAGGCGCCGCGCACCAGAGGGATGTCGATATTGGCGTTATAAGATTCGATATGTATTATGAACTCGGCCAGGTTCATTATTGCCCCACTGCGGCGTCATTCTTGCTCGAGAGTATCCCCTCTATCTTCTCAAACGCCATAAGGGGTGTGATACGTTCCAGGCAGCGGCAATCTTTCAGATTCCGGCATCGGCAGGCATCGGCAGGCATTAGGATGCCATCCGCATTCCGTCCCGGTCCCCATCTTACTGGGCCAATATCGGCTCGATCGAGGAAAAATGATACGCACCGTACATCAAGCGCATCAGCAAGATGAAGAGGTCCGGTGCTGCCGGATACGAACAGGCTGGCAGCTTCCACGACGCCCGCCAGGGTTTCGATATCTGTTCGGCCACCGATAACCAGACATCCTGAAAATCCATCATTTATTCTATGGCGATCTGTGATCACAACATCATGATCGGTCTCCGCCAGGATAATCTCCGCTAATTTCTGATAATTTTCAACCGGCCAGTTCGGCGCCGATCCCGACGATCCGGGATGAATTACAATGTATTCTCTATCCGCAGGGCCAAGTAACTCGGCGGCCATCCGCCGGGCGTTTCCAGTGACCTCCAGCGTGGGTAAAAGTCCCTGCATTTCCAATCCCAGCGGCTTGAGAAGCTTCAATTCGAGATCTGTTTGATGAAAACCGGAACCTTTCCTGTGGACGGAGATAGCACGGTTAAAAAAAGGAGAATAGAGCCTTCTGGAGGTGCCTATCCTGTTTTTGGTCCCGGCGAGGAAACCGGCCAGGGCAGTTCGCCAGGATGGCTTAAGCTCAATGATATGGCTGTAATCGGCCGTTCTTATCTTTTGCACGAGTTGCGGCAACGAAATTCTGGATCCGTCCCCTCCGTCATCCACCATCCATTCATCGACATAACTCACCAGCGGCCGAATACCGACCACCCCGGGGGATGCGAGATAGTGCACCTCGCATTCCGGAAATGAGTCTTTCAGTGTCCGTGCGACCGGAAGGGAGAGTATCAGATCGCCAAGTCCGTCCGGTCTGACCAGTAATATCTTGCGAGGGTGCTTCATTTTTTCGCCTCGCGGTAAAACTGGCGCAACTTAGCGTATTTAACGAATACATGATATGAAGACAGTATCGCTAATACGAATCCATTAACGCCATCGAGAAAGCCGGCCTTCAGAATATACATCTTGATGAACGTCCCTGCCGGATGGATCACTAAATCCCAGAAATGCCACTTTCTGCTGTTTTTATACATCTCCTCGGAATTCAGACGCGAGTAAACATTCATCTTTTCTATATATTGATCGAGATTCGTATAGCTGTAATGATACAGGAGACCTTCCAGCTTACCCACGCGTCCGTTCAGCTTCACTCCTTCATGAACCAGCCGAATTGAAAACTCGCCGCAGCCTTTTTTGAAGAGACGTATGACATAATCCGGGTGCCATCCCGAATGCCGGACCGGTTTGCCAAGGAAGTAAGAAAGGCGGTTAACGGCGTAGCCGTCGAACTCGGAATTACCGACGACGTTTCGAGAAATACTCTCTGCAAGCTCAGGAGAAACCCGTTCGTCGGCATCGAGGAAGAATATCCAAACCCCGCTGCAATATTCCAGCGCCCTGTTCTTGCTGCTCC
>CBDVBL010000154.1:0-5471 GCA_965372205.1 uncultured bacterium | reverse complement strand
CAATTAAATCTTTTGGTGCATTTTTTGGTGAGTCACTGCAGGTCTGGTAGTCACCTTGCTGCTATTCTCTATTTGAGAAACGGCGTAGCGGGAAAGCGACGGCGGTATTGTCGAAATATCGATCTCGGCGGATTCTGTAACGATTATTCTCGACAAGGATGGTTTGCTAAGGACTGTCACCATAGACCGTGATGAGTTTATCAAAACGGACTCCGGTATAGTCGTCGAGGATGAAATAATCATAGAAGATGGTATGATTTATATCGATGGCGTTGAGTTGACAGAGGAAGAGCTCGAACGACTTTCCGTTGATAAGGAAGAGGAGAAATACGGCCTTGAAATCAGATATGGTGATCGAGAAGATCGTATAATCAGGCGAAAAAGGCTGGTCACAGTCTATACCGATACCGAAGACGATGTTGTGAAATTCGGCGATGTTGTGATTGAAGATGATATTCGGGTCACAGGCGATGTGGTCTCCATTGGGGGCGATGTTACCGTATATGGGAAGGTTAGAGGCGATGTAGTATCGGTTTTCGGCGATGTATTTCTCGAGGGGGATGCATATATAGAGGGAGATGTCGCCGCGCCGTTCGGCACTATTTTTCAGGATGATTATGTTATTGTCGAAGGCGATAAAGCAACCGTTTCGGAATTCAAGAGCAAAAAGCACAAGGGAAGTTTCGGCGTCAGTGCACGCTTCAACCGTGTGGAGGGTTTCACGCTAGGGCCGAGCCTGCGATATGAGAGCAAATACGGTGAGTACCCCACCCTGGAATTGGAGGCGCTCTATGCCTTTACGTTGAAAAGGTGGGAGTACGACCTGCAAATCGAACACAAGTTGGGCAACGTATGGGGACCGTCGTTCTTTGGCAGGATGTATCGTCTGGCAGAAACCTCGGATCGCTGGCTCATGCCCTGGGAAACAGAGAATTCATTCGCCGGTCTGTTCCTAAAGGAGGATTTTTACGATTTCTACTGGATGAGGGGATTCTCAGGGGGCGTCGGAATATGGTATGGCGATAACCTCGAATTCGGCGCCCACTATACCGGCGCAAAAATAGAAACCCTCAAGAAGACCGCTGAAAAGGCCATCTTCGGCGGTAAGAAGAAATTCAGAGAGAATTGGTCCACGATTCTGCCTGATTCCGCTGCTATTCTCGGAATGGAGGGCGATCTTAGTGAGTTCGGCTTGAGTGCAACCTTCGATACGCGCGACGATGAATCAGAGCCCAGCTCCGGGGTATTTGCCTCGGTCTCCCACGCGCAGACGGTGGATTCCGACTCCGGAGATTTCGATTATCAGAAGATCGACGCTGAATTTAAGGCGTATTACCCGATGACATCCGACCAGACTTTCTTCTTCCGCTTCCGCGGCGGTTACTCCGATGATGACCTGCCGCTTTTCAGAAGATATTTTCTGGGCGGCATCGGTTCTCTCAGAGGGTATGAATACAAGGAATTCGAGGGCAACCGGTATATTTTATTCAATACCGATTACATCTGGCGGTTCTTCGATAGCAACTTTGGCGCCGGTGTCTTTTTCGATGGCGGCAAAGCGGCTTTCTCGGGAAGCGATTTTGAATCGGCCGAGTTTAAAACCGACGCCGGAATTGCGATTCTCATCGGTGATTTTCTACGGTTGAACCTGGCCCAACGGCTTGATGATATCGATAAGTCTCCGGTGCTCTCGGCCAGGGCACATGTCCTGTTTTAGATTGGGAATGTCCGGCCGGCTTTCCGTCACAGAACCGGTCAGCTGCGTAATGTTTCTGCTCGATCTTAATGGAATTGGTTGCATTAAGAAAGACGGGTGATTATAAATCGGTTGTGGATAGCATTTCGCCCGACAAAGCCTCCGAGCTCTCAGCGAAACCTTCGCATATCCGTATCCGCATGATATGTCTGACCATAGTGTTGTCCATAGTCGTAACCTCATCCGCCCGGAGTGTTGATATTGAATTTCGATACCTCAAATTTAATGAGGGTGTGATTCTCACTGATCTGGCCATCATGGATTCTCTTCCCGCAAGCCTCATTGAATATATAAACAAGGGCGTGCCGGTCGCTTTTGAATACGGACTCCAGATATGGAAAACAAGGCGAGGATGGTTCGACGGGCGAATCGCTGAGTCGAAACTGACATACAGAGTCCGTTACGACACCTGGGAAAAGAATTATACGGTCATGCAAATAAGACCTGATCTGACGATAGAGCATATTCTTTCCGATAACCGTGAGGTGGTTGACCTGGTCACCGCCACCAGGCGCGTATCAATTCCCTTGAATGATACATCGGGAACCTTCTATGTCGTCGGGAAACTCTCTATTAAGACCATGACGCTCTCGAATTTCAAAGAGGTGGAATCGTGGCTGAAGGGCGAAATTTCAGGGGCCAGAAAACCGGAACTGGAATCGGCATCCGATGATTTCGGGGAATTTTTATTCAACACCGCTTTGAGGATTACAGGGTTGCAGAATATTTCCGATGAAATCAAGACGGAGAAGTTCCGTATCGGCGATCTCCCCCTTCAATTCGATAAACCGGCCGAATAAGTATTTGATATATAAATCTCCATTTTTGTCTTTGGGATGATATAGTCTCTATTATATAATCAATCTATGCCAGTTGAACCGATCGCTGCGCGTCTTGATATTCTGCAAATTGCTCCAGGTTTTCTGATTGCTCTCTTAATGGCATACGCATCATATAGATTTAATGCCCTGTCCTGGTCCGGCGCGATCGGAATGATTATGGTCGGAACCATTGTATTCGGTCTGGGTGGTTTGATTTTCGCGTTGCCGCTAATCTTCCTTTTCATATCGTCGAGTCTGATATCATTGATAATAACACCCTCCAAACGGCAGGCTATGATCACTTTCGATAAGACCGGCCCGCGTGATATCTGGCAGGTTCTGGCTAACGGCGGGGTGGGAACGGTCTGCGCGATATTGTATTTCATAACAGGCGAATTCATCTGGTTTTTTCCATATCTGGCGGCTCTCTGCGAGGCGACGTCGGACACCTGGGCCACCGAACTGGGTACCCTGTCGAAAAGATATCCGGTATCGATTACGACGCTCAAGAGGGTGGAGCCGGGGCGTTCCGGTGGAGTAACGGTCATCGGCACGCTGGCCGCCGTTGCCGGATCACTGGCGACCATGCTTTCCGGCTACAGCGCTATCGCCATAGAATCAGGTTTACAGCAATATCAATTCAAACTCTGGCTGGCCGCCGTCAATGCCGGTTTCGCGGGGGCCATTCTCGATTCCATGATGGGGGGATCGATACAGGCCATGTACCGATGCAGCGTCTGCGAGCGGATCACCGAGAAAAAACGACATTGCGATCTCCCGACGAACCATATCAGCGGCTGGCGGTTTGTGAATAACGATATGGTCAATTTTGTAAGCGGCCTGTTCGCGGCCGGGGCGACAGCGCTGATATTGTTGATATGAACCCAGCCTCGTAGGTCGGTAGCTTGCTGCCGACACTGGGCTGATTTTTCGATTGCCATTTTGGTTTTTTGGGCGTACAATATATCAGGCTGTTTGAGTTTTTCGGCGGAAACGGTTTGTGATTATAAATAATATAAGAGCATTATTTCGCACCAACGAGGCCTCGTGGCTGAGGGTGGGGTGGAGGTAACGACTATGTATCGCGATTCCCTTTACGTTGTCGGCGGCTCCCTGAGTGTGGATTGCGTAGGCAGCCTGCGGGCAATCCCCGATATCGATAACAGCTTCAGCGCGACCACCGATACGGTGATAAACGACACCACAAGAGCTACGAAACTCATTATCGTTGACCAGGATCCGGCGAATAATATGTTCTATGACTCTTTAGGCACCGATATAATTAGAGCCATCGCTTGGGTCGAGTGGGCCGGAAGCAACGACGATAGACATTGCGATGATCCATACAATCCAAGGTGGAATAATTATTGGGATCACGTTATTGTAGAACAGGATACCTGCTATGAAACTAAATTTCCTTGCGAGAATATCGGTTCCACCGCCACGGGGACGATGCAGATGATTAGAACCGTCTGGGAACCGGCTTTCAGCAGGCCCGACTATTTCCCCACCGGATACTTTAAAGTATCATGGGATAGCCTGACTTGGTTATGGCACCTAAATGTATTTAACGGGATATATATCCACGATATATATATGCCCGCTAAGTTCAGACAGGAGCAACGATTATTCCCCGACTCATGTTCCTTCGTAGTTTGCGATACTTTCCCGTCTCAGAAAAATAAGGCTGATTTGAAAACCTATGGATATCATAGAGGTGAAGGCAGGATGAGGGAAATAATAAATGATGAAGATTGGAAGGAGATGATCGCCAAAAAAACCGACAGGCAAGAATATCATATATATGTTCAAAACGTTAGAAAGTTCAGGTACCAAACTCCATGGGAAGAATGATAATGAATAGTAAATTTGTATTATTGGCAATCATATTGGGCTTTCATGTAAACGCTTTAGCCCAACATTACTACGTTAATGTATATGATTCCACTGAGCAGCATGGTTTCGGGATATACGTCAAATCAATAGACTTAAACACCGCTGTTATACAAAGTAGCCTATTCTTAAATAAATATGGTGTCATCCGTGGAAAAAAGCCGGTATCTATTAGTCTGAATAATCGAGAATTTTTCATTTCATTTTCCGAAAACGGCGGTTTCAATAAGAATTCTCAAATGGGACTAGGTAATTATGTCGTTAATTATCTTATATTTACGGATTCTGATAATCAACTGAATGAAATAGTCAGGGATAGCATTGTTGGCGTAACGCTTGGCTATGTGGATCAATTTTCGTCGGAAGAGGGCTTTAGATTTGGATTGAGATCGGACGACAATGAGCGCGATGTTTTGCCGGAGGGCATTTATGGGTTGCAGCAGGGTCTCAATTTTATTTTGAAGCAACGCAAACCTGCGTCGATAAGACCAGATATTTTAAGGAATATCGACAATTATCATTATCTGCGGAGAATATTCAGTGGAAGTAGTAGGAATTTATACACTTCATATCCATATGCACACAATATCATAAGTCTTAACAATGGCAATAGTCGCGTTATAGATTCTCTACGATTTCCCTCTGAAGAGGGCCAGATCGACCTATATACTTATCATCCTGTCGCGGATAGAATTTATCTATTTCATCTAAATTACGAAATTCATGGTAAATTCACCGAATTTGAAAGAAATTACGATGACAATACAGAAAAGCCGCAAGTTCTTATATATGGTGCTGAAACATTTGGTTTAGTGGAAACGCTACCCATTCCAAATTACCCAGACGGTGATTATCCAGGGCCGGAGGAAGGCATAGCCGATATTGCTGGCGATTTCATCGTATACTATTTCTTCGATGATGACTGGATTGGCCGATTCAACCCCGCCATGCTCTTCATCTTCGATACCCGCACCAATGAGGCCTCGTGGCTGAGGGTGGGG
>CBDVBL010000153.1:0-5526 GCA_965372205.1 uncultured bacterium | reverse complement strand
CGGTCACTACGAGGCTGGAAACCATTCCATCACATGGGATGCTTCCGATGTCTCTTCCGGCGTTTACTTCTACAAAGTAACGGCGGGTGACTTTAGCCAAACGATGAAGATGACCTTGCTGAAGTAAACATTTCGGCAAGTCGTTTCGAGCTAACAGGATAAGAGAGGGTTTCCCTCTCTTATCCTGAATAAAATTAACTTCTTAAGGGAGAGAGGGGGTGGTTAAAGATAGGCGTGTGCAAATAATTTGTTCTTTGTTGCAGGAGTAGTAAGTTGTTTTTTGTTTGTCTTGTATTTTCGCTGTTTTTTTCCGACATGATTTTTTCTTCTCCCCCCGAGAAAAAATATATATGGACATGAGAATCAAGCAATTGGCAGAGCCAATAATGTTAACCCGATGATAATGAAAAAGTTATGAAAACAGAGGCACGTATTTTGCTAAGTTATGGTAAAAAGGGGCGATCTATGCTTAAGCCCATTATTTCGGGGGTCAATTTGAGGTCTTTGGCTTTAATCTCGGCGGTGAGTTTATTTCTCGGAACGACAGCCGTTTTTCCCCAGTCTCCGGATAGCCTGATTGTAACGAATGCGGTGGCGCCTCCCGGGGACACCGCAATCGTCTCGATCATGCTGCATAATACTCAGTTTTCAGTCGGTGGTTTTGCAACAAGATTCGTTCTACTCGATTCTGTAAATGCATCCTTTCAGCGAGTTGAGCGGGGCGCCGACATCGAAGATTTCGATCATTTCAACGTCCGGCAATCCGCCGGGACATGCAGAATAGTGGGGATCGCAAATCTGCCGGGGGGTAATAATACCCCGCCTCTGCCGATTGGAGTTAATGAACTTGCGAGAGTATTTATATTTATCGAGGATACCGCCCCGTGGGGTGCGATGGATTCGGTGCTGTTTATGGATGACACGCTTCCACCGGGACGGGATAATTCTATTTCCGACAGTACCGGTTATATAAATGAGGTACCGACCCTGATCGGGGGGGAAATCCTTTTTGATATCGGCATCGGTATTGATGAACTCCCCGAAAGTATGCCGATAAAAATGGAGCTATATCAAAGCTATCCAAATCCCTTCAATGCCGAGACAACGATTCGGTTTGGGTTGTCGAGGGAGATGAACGAGATATCTCTTTCGATCTATGACATTGTCGGCCGGAGGGTTAGGAGCTTTTACTGGAGCGGCCTGCCCCCGGGCCAGCACAGGGTGATATGGTACGGTGTTGATGATAATGGCAGACCTCTGGCATCAGGCATATATTTTTACAGATTGGAGACTGGATCGTTGCCTGGCATTGTGAAAAGGATGACCCTGCTGAAGTAGGTTGATGGTAAATATGGTCTTGCTCGTTTGGAATCTAATATTGGTCATGGAGTCCGTCCATACGGGCGGTTGTGTGACCGTATTAGAGGAGGAGGAAATGATTTGAGCAAAACGCTATCCTCTGTGGTAATTCTCGTAATGTTAATCTGGTCTGGTTCCGTCCAGGGACAGATATTCTCATATGATGATACACTGAGTATTCCTTCGGGAATAGGTGATCCGGGCGATACGATTCTGGTGCCGATAGATCTGGTAAATACTTTTATGGTCGGAGGCTTCGCCGTCAGGATCTCATACGATAGCAGCGCTTTTGAACCGATTGCAGTAGACACCACGGAGCGGTCGGCCAGCTTTGAATTACACGGCACGATTTTTCAAGTCCCCGGGATCATCCGATATTGGGCAACCTCCATGCGGCCTCTTCAGAACGCGATACCGGCAGGATCTGGCCCGGTGGCGATGATGACAATTGCAATCAAGAATACTGCGGCTGACGGTTTTTACGACCTTGCTTTTACCGATGAAGATCCAACGTCGTACGACAACCAATTAACTGATTCCCTTGGGCTTACACTTATAATCCCGGTTCTGGTTGGCGGCCAGATCGTGGTCGGCGATCCAACCGGATTAGATGATGATAGACCGATTCCGGAATATCTTGCATTGTCGCAAAACTATCCCAATCCTTTCAATCAGCAAACGCGGATCTCATTCAATCTGGCGAATTCAGACGAAGTTGGACTTGAGATATTCGATATTCTCGGAAGAAAAATAATGACTGTATTCTCAGGTCGGGCTGATGAAGGAGAAACCGTAGTTGGCTGGGACGGGCGGTCGGAATATGGAGAGGATATGCCATCGGGCGTTTATTATTATCGATTGCGCATCGCTGATGGGAAATCGATAGCTAAGAAAATGACTTTGTTAAAGTAGTGAGGCCGATGATATGAAGAGGTTAATTTTACCCTGTGTCATAGCGATTTTTCTGGCAGCATCATGGTCTGGCGCCGAGGCCCAGGAATATTCCGATGCGGATACCATGGCTATACTTGATAGTTATGGCAATCCCGGGGATACGGTCGGCGTCATATTGCACATGGCTAACCATACTATCGACGTGGGGGGTTATCTTCACAGAATCGTTTACGACGAGACGCTGCTGGAGCCCTTGATGATCACCGACACCCTGATGAGTGCCGAATGTCTGGATAGGGGCTGTCAAATCGGTGTGGAAGCCAGTGCTCTTGAGCCGGGCGTCGTCAGGATTCTGGCGTTTAGCGTGGAATACTATATTCCAATTGGCAGCGGTCCTGTATTGCAGCTTAATTTTATAGTCAAACCGACAGCGCCGCCCGGGACCATTACTATTCTGCAATTCCAGGATGTGGTCCCGCCGCAGGATAACCACTGGGTCGATCCACTTGGAGAGCGTGTCCTGGTGCCTCAGTTGTTGCCCGGCAATTTCTCGATTCTGGGCGGAGGCCTAAACGCGCCGCCGGTCATCAACTTTATCGGCGATCAGCAGGTGGCCGAGGGACAGTTATTGGAATTCTCCGTCACCGCTCATGATCCGGACGCAGATCCGGTTATGTTGACCGCCGTGAACCTCCCGGATAATGCATCGTTCCCTGCCGTCCAGGGTGATTCGCTGGTTACCGGTACCTTTTCGTTTCGTCCCGATTTCGACCAGGGACCTGATACGTTTGTTGTAACCTTCAGGGCAACTGATAATTCCAACAATGTCACCGACCGTCCGGTTCAGATCGTAGTCCTCGATCAACCGAATGATTTCTTATCCATCATCTCCGATCAGGGAGGGATTCCGGGGGCAACTGAGAGGCCGGTGGATATCATACTATTCAATACCATTCCCGTCTACGGCGCTCAATTCGAGATCCTGTATGATCCCGTTCAGATCCAGATCCCGGAGGTTTATTCGACGGAGAGATGCTATGATATGTGGTTCTCTTACAATGAACCGGATCCCGGGCGAATAGTCATTCTTATATTCTCGGTCGGTCTGGATTCGATCTCGTCGGGTGACGGGCCTCTGGCTCAGCTTATAGTAGATGCTAATCCTTTTGCGGCATTCGGCCCTACGGAACTGATTCTTAACGAGGCTATTGAGGTTATCGACTCCACCGGAACATCGAAACCCCTGATTATGGAGGATGGGTTTTTCACCATCGACCGATACGGCGATGCCAATCTCGATGGTATTGTCAATGTGGGAGATTGTATAACCATCGTAGCGTATCTAATCGGCCGGGGAACCTTGAGCGAAAGACAATTCGATGCCGCTGACATAGACAGCACGGGTCGGGTGGATATCGGGGATCTTCAGCAATTAATAAACATGATTCTGGAGATTGATATTCCGCCTTTCTCTTATCCGGGCGATTTGCCTGTTATAGTAGAATTGCTGAAGGATGATATCAGCCGATCAGGAAGTCAATTAACCATCCCGCTCCGGGCCGACATTTCAAGCGAGGCCTCAGCGGTGCAGTTCGAACTGGCTTTCGATGCCGATAAGCTTGGCGAAATTGAAATTGTCAAGGGTGATATGGTCTCCGATATGACCCTTGATTATACAATTGCAGATGGAAGCATTAAAGGCATTATATTCCATCTGGGAGGCAACAGCTTCGGCCCTGCCGCAGGACAGCTTTTGGAATTCAAGTTCGATGACCTGGGCGATTTCGATTCGAGCAGCGATATAAACCTTACCGATTTCTTGATAGTCAATCCGGCCGCCGATTTTATGCCGGTGGATATTAAGGGACAATTGCCGAAAAGCTTCTCCCTGGCACAGAATTATCCAAATCCATTCAACGCCGGTACGAACATCAGTTTCAGTTTACCGTCAGCAGGATATGTAGAGCTTTCGGTTTACGATATTTTAGGACGGAAAGTAACGATTCTTCTGGATAGCTTCCTTCCGGCCGGAAACCATTCTGCGACCTGGAATGGTCGTTCCGGTAATGGAGAGTCGATGGCCACGGGCATTTACTTCTATCGCCTGGCGGCCGAGGGATTTGACGAAACAAAAAAGATGTTGTTGGTGAAATAGTCTTAGCCCCACTTTCGGGTTGAGGCTGAGTTTTTTGCTCCTGGTGAGCGGAAGTAACTTGAGGTAACGGCATGAAAGAGGCCGAGATGATCGATAAACTAATTCATAATCTATCGGATCTTATCCCGGGATCGGAAGGGCAGGGTCTATTATTATACACCTTATCCTCGGATGCGGATAGAAGATTCTTTTTGTCAAACCGGCTATGTGGTTTAACAAAGGTGGGGGCATGCCAATGATACCTGAACAGCCGCGAAAGGTTATTGGTTGCCACCTGATTGTCATATTTGCCATCATATTTTTCCTTCCGCTCTCCGCTGAGGCGCAGTTGGTAGAGTCGCTATACGTAAATACGTCTTCCGCTTCCAGGCCGATCATCAATGAGACTAATTGCCATGGCGCACCGGATGGGGCGGTTGCTTCTATCGACAGCAATCTGGCGAACTATGAAATCTGGACCTTTGATTTTGACAATACAGCCAATTCAGGCGAGATAATATCTTCCGCCGAGATTTATATAACGCATTATCAATCCGGCTGGGTTGATGATACGTTAGTGTTTGAGTATTTCGATGGCGTAAACTTTGTAGTCTTCGATTCATTCCCCAATGCCCCGACAGTTTTGACCACGATGGGACCGTATTCGGCCGATTCCATCACAAACACGACCCAGCTTGACGGGTTCCAGGTGCGTCTGCGGGGCGTCAATCACGATCCACCACCGGAAAGGATCTATTACTACGTAGACGCGGTCGAGTTGAGGGTAACTTACGAGATCAACGAAGCCCCCGTTCTTGATCCAATACCGCCTCAAACAGTTGATGAAGGAAGTCATCTAGACGTTCGCGTAACAGCTACGGATCCTGATCCGGGCGATATAATCTCGCTTACGGCCGAACTTTTGCCCGCAAACTCCAGCTTTGCCGACTCAACCGGGGGAGTGGGAGGTTTTGAATTCGATCCCGACTTTACTCAGGCGGGCTTTCATCAGGTGATGGTTATTGCGGCCGATACGGCGGGTACCGCCGATACTGCGTTTATAGATATAACGGTAAATAATATAGATCGTCCACCTGTTTTAGATCCGATCTCGCCGCAGACTTTGGCGGAGGGTGGCC
>CBDVBL010000152.1:0-5527 GCA_965372205.1 uncultured bacterium | reverse complement strand
CGTTGATGGGAACAAGTCCCCAGAGGACATACCATTGCCTTTCCTCAATCGTATTGGTGCCCTGGGCGCCCTGCCCGATCGTGTGGATATGCGCAGAACATCCCACGATAATCAAGAGAAAGCTGGTCATTACCACTACTGCAGTCACTTTTCTCATTTCAAACCTCCCTTTGATGGTTTAATTAAGGCTTCCTATGGACGATTCAATGGATCTCACATAATCGCCATAAACGGCGCGTGGCGTCGTGAAAATCAATTCTATGGCATCATCCGATGATTTTAAACATATCAATCGAAACTGAACGTTGGCGCTATCGCTGATCAGGATGTTCTTTATATATATTCCCCCATGCCAGTAATCGCCGGATTCAATATCCTGCATGCCGTGCTCGTCACGTATTGCAAGTCGATAATTTTCCATAAAACCGGCGGTATCCGATTGCAGGTTGAGACCGGCGATGCTGGAGATCATCAGGCTGGCCCTGGTTTGTTCATTTAAGAAAAATTCAAGAAGCATTATCTTACTGCTATCCTTTATTGAACTCGAGAGGGTTTTCCTGAATTCGGCCATCAACGAATCCGGTAAGGCGGTGAGATCTTTCGGGGGGCGGACCTGCCAATCCGATGTGCCCAACTCCAGCGCAGGTGACAGAAGGGAGTCCACCACATTAAAATGCATATCGCTGACCTGTTTATCCGATTGATTGTTGCCACATGCAAGAAAAAAGAGAAAAACCAGGGCCATCACAATAGGGGCAGGGATAAATCGCCAGATATATTTGGGGGGCTCTGGATATGAATCAAACATAATCTGAACATTTACTACGATTTTTATCCATACATGTCAATAGATTTGTTAGTTGCATATCAATTGACTTCAAATTTGACTGCACATATAATTCCCCCGATGAAAAAACGTCTTGATCCATCGGTTTTCGATCTGCCGGTGCAGGAGATCAGGCGGGGATACCGCTCGGCGGTTTATTTCTGGCGGGCCAAGCGTATCCTCGAAAAGGATAACAAACATCCTTTAATAACTCATCAGATATTCCAGAAGAAGGATAATATCATAATATGCGGGACCGATGAGGCGATTGCGATTCTTAGATGCGCCACCGGGTATTACTCCGACTATGAAAAAGCATACAAGCTATTCGATAGTTATATAGAGCTAAAACAGATGATCAGGCGGGTTCATTTTGAGCGAGATTATGATTCTTATCTGAAAATGACCGCCGAGAGGATGGATATATCGCGAAAGCTCGATGATCTCTGGGTGGATAGATTTCAGGAGATTGAGGTTTGCTCCCTTTATGACGGCGATTCCATATCCGCCTGGGAAACCGTTATGCTTATAGAAGGAGATTATTCGTTTTTCGCTCATCTTGAGTCGCTTTATCTGGGTGTGCTGGCGCGACGCACGAAGATCGCCACCAACACACACGATGTTGTGCAGGCGGCGGGAGGCAGGCAGGTGCTTTTCTTCGCCGACCGTTTCGATCACTTTGCCACGCAGGGGGGCGACGGTTACGCCTCATATATAGGAGGGGCCAGGGGGGTTGCCACGGATGCCATGGCGGCTTGGTACGGCGAGAGGGGGCTGGGAACGATCCCGCATGCCCTGATGGTCGCCTATGGCGGGGATACGGCGCTGGCCACGGAGAGGTTTCAACAGCATATACCCGGGGTGAATACGATCGCCCTGGTCGATTTCGATAACAACTGTGTGAACAGATCGCTGGACGTGGCCAGACGTCTTGGAGACAAACTCTGGGGTGTACGGCTCGATACGGCCGAACAACTGATCGATGAATCGCTCCGGGACGATACCGATCTGCCGGATCATGAAAAGTCCGGCGTGGCTCCGAGGCTGGTCGAAAAGGTCAGGATTGCGCTCGATTCCGAGGGATTCGGTCATGTCAAAATAATCGTCTCCGGCGGCTTCAATCCCGAACGAATCGCCCGCTTCGAGAAGATGGGAGTGCTGGTAGATATATATGCTGTCGGTAGCTGGATTTTATCCGGCCGGTTCGATTACACCGCCGATGCAGTGCGCCTTGACGGGAAACCGCTGGCCAAAGTGGGACGAGAATATAAGCCGAATCCGAGGCTGGAAAGAGTGGAAGATCGAAATTATGATAGCCTGTAGACCATTTCAGAATCGAAAGCCAAATCTGGTGTGGATTTGACAACTGAACAATCAGGACTACAGGAGTGCCGACCTACCCGTATGAGGGATATGCAGTTAGCCTTCGGCGAAACAAAATCTTTTGCGAAACCGTTATTAGTATTGTAAGTTACAGTCAATTAGGAAATTTGGAACGGTCAATTGAAAAATCAAATCGTGTTAGGAAGGATAGAATCATGAAGAAAACGGCAGCATTATTGGCCTTACTGATTTTCGCCGCCGGCCCGGCGGCCCTGGCTGCGGAGGATGCGGGCTCGTTTGCCGAAGCCAAGTCGAGGGCGGCTGAATTGAACAGGCCGCTTCTGGTCGATTTCTTCACCACCTGGTGAGCCTCCTGCAAAAGGTTCGCTCGTGCAGCGGACTCAGATGATGATGTCAAGACAGCCTTGGAAGCCGTGTTTCTCTACCAGATCGATGCCGAAAAGGGCGGGGGAATAGATCTGGCTAAGGAATTCAATGTCAAAGGATACCCGACGTTCATTATGGTTAACGGGGCAGGCGAAACGCTTGATCGCTGGATTGGCTACGAGAAGAATTTTTTCATCAAGACCATGGATAAAGCTTTGAAAGATCTCTCGACAATCGAGGACAAGCTGGCTTCCTACCAGAAAAAGCCGACCGCCAGAATAGCGGAAATCCTCGGCCGCTATAATTCATCGCTGAAAGAATACGTGAATGCTGTTAATTATTACAGTACGGCCCAGAGGATCAAAGACAAACCATCCGACGATTATACTTATGAAATCTTCCAAAACACATCCAACGGAGTGAAAGACGAGCATTTTACCTTCGAGGATGTCCTGGCGGCTGCCGATAATGTTGTTAATTCACAGACGGCGGAGCCGGGGGAGGTGGTCAAGACGGCCATCAGGGTAACCAGGACGGCGAAAAAGAATGATCGGCTCGATCTCATCGGACCCTATTTAGAGACCGGCCTCAAGATAACATCACAGGCGGATGATCCCGAATCGAAGGATGCCTACAATCAACTAATGATCGAAAAATCGCTTCATATCACCGGTGACAAAAAGGCTGCCGTCGGATATAAGATGGCCACTATGGCTGACGGCTGGCTTGAGGATGCAGGTAAGCTCAATGGATTTTGCTGGTGGTGCTTTGAGAATCGGGTTAACCTGGAGGATGCTGAAAGGCTGTCCCGCAAATCAGTGGAACTGGCTGAGTCGGGCAAACGGAAGGCGATGAATCTCGATACCCTGGCGGAGATATGCAATGCTCTTGATAATTGCCGCGAGGCTGTAGATCTGATCAAGATGGCTATAACGGAGGACCCGGAAAACAAACATTATCCCAAACAGCTAAAGAAATTTGAGGAAAATCTGGCATCGCAAAATTAGATCCGTTCAAGGTTTTTCATATAAAGGCCCCCCATGTCCATGAGGGGCTTTTATTTTGCAGGATTATCGGAATTTGAAGTTGCATCAATGGAATTCCCGAAATAGATTGATTCGTCAGGTGGATAAAGGATTGCTTATCGATAGAAAAAAAGATGCACTGGTTATTGTCGATCTGCAGAACGATTTCTGCCCCGGCGGCGCTCTGGCTGTCCGGGATGGTGATAAGATCGTGCCGGTAGTCAATTCCCTGATCGCGAGATTCGAATATGTATTCACTACCCAGGACTGGCATCCCGCCGATCATATTTCCTTCGAAGCTCAGGGGGGAACCTGGCCGCCCCATTGTGTGGTGGGAACTCCAGGTGTAGATCTTCATCCTGATCTAAAGGCTGAAGGCACTATTCAAATTCACAAGGGTGGGGAATCTGATAAGGAGACATACTCCGGCTTCCAGGGTACCGATCTCGAAGATCAGCTAAAAAATCGGGGAATCAAGCGAATCTTTATCTGTGGCCTGGCCACCGATTACTGTGTCAAGGCTACAGTGCTGGATGGCATCAAGAGCGGATTCGAGGTGGTGGTCATTGCCGATGCCATCAAAGGAGTAGAAGTCAAGCCGGGGGATTCCGAAGCCGCCATAGAGAATATGAAAGATGCCGGAGCGACGATAATCGACTCTAAGTCACTCGCTTAATCTGTCGGCGCGCGATTCCTTTTTTAAAATAGCCACGAGCCTGTTTACAAGCTCCTGCCGGACATCGGTCAACGCCTCAAAAACGGGCATCCCGAACAATAAAGATCCCCGGACGATATCCGAAATCGACATCCCAAACCGTCGTGATAAGGTCTCCAGTTCCCCCCTGAGATCTGGCGACAGCCTGAGTTGAATATGGCGCACGTCATCGTTCATTATTTCTCCTCCCGGTTATAATCACGGTTCATATGTTTGATATGAGCTTTCAAGATCTGCGGGGGATGAATCCGATCTCCCACATCTTTTTCAATTTTCTTGCAGATTCGCCTCCATGATTCGTCATCCTTTTTGTTTCGCAATATTGAATCGATCATCTCTCTTCGTGGATGTTTGCATATCTTGCAGACTCCCTCGATTTGAAGCCCCCATCGTCTCCGGACAAACTCGGCCAGCATCATTTTCAACTGTCGTTTTGCCTCGTAGATTCGTTTGATGACCTCTTTTTCTGCGATCTTATTTCTTTCGGCGATCTGCGGAATAGACAGCCCCTCGAAATACCTTTCATGAACGATCTGGCGCAGGTCCGATTCAATGAGTTCTAAAGCCTCGTTTACCGTCTCGATAAGTTCCGGATCGGGTGGTCGGGAAACGAATGCATTCAGATGCTCAATGATCTCCGGATCGAGATAGATAATTCTGTGCATCTTGCCCTCCTTTTTTTGGATGACAAAATCGGGGATTTAGACGAGTAGCAGGTATCACTTACTGTTCACCCGATTTTCACCCGGAGATTTTTCTGTATGATCGCACCGGGGAATTCTCGCCCGGTCGGTCATCGGCCAGTGTGATTGATATCCTGTCCGTAGTGGGGGAACCGCTTGAATATAAATCGATTATCGCCTTCGGCAGTGAAATATCATGGACGGTATTACCTCTAAATGAATTTTCCCTTGACGTATAGTGTAGAAGGTTATATCTTAAAACATACGTTCGGACTGAAGGCTTTGCACGAGCTTGATTCCGCTCTTTAGCAGCTCCCAGAAAACTGAGAATTGACTTGATCAAGAATACAGTTTAAATCTTCATTCTTTGCCGCAGGAGGTAACCCTTTGCTGAATATAGGTAGGGTTAAGTGGTTCAACACCAAAAAAGGCTATGGATTCATCACCAGGGAAGACAACGAAGAAGACATCTTTGTGCATTACACATCGATAAGCGGGGACGGGTACAGGGCGCTGGAGAAAGGTGAGGATGTTCAGTTTGAGTTGGTGGAAGGCCCTAAAGGGCTGC